>NZ_JBSFGJ010000089.1:0-27406 GCF_053596515.1 Nonomuraea sp. NPDC001684 | reverse complement strand
GGTAGCGCTGCGGGGGCATTCGGCCACCTTGGCCGCCCACGAGCTGGCCGTCATGCTGCCACGCCGTGCATAAACGATCTTCTCAAACACGCTCTTAGGGGCAGCTTTGCCGGCCTCGCGTGCTGGGCCAACAGCGGGCTACTCCGACAATGAGCCGTCAGTAATAATACTGTTGGTGAGCTGTAGCCGTTCGATCGAGAAGTTGTCTGTGTAGCACCCCAGGCAATTTCTATCAGCCTAGACAGGTCGGCAGCAGAATTGCTGTAGAGGTTGATTTCAAGCAGCTCGATGGCCGCCATGTCGACGATCACTCAAACCTGGAAGAGCCACCGCTTGCGGCCGGTATCCGCCAATCCCCTAGCAGGCCTGCTGATTTACTGCCGCGAGCAGGGCGCTCCCCACTGCTTGTGCGATCGCAGGAGGAACAGCATTTCCGATCATTCGACCTATGGAGTTGAACTCCACAGGGTCTCCTGGCCTGACAAACTGGTAATTCTCTGGAAATCCTTGGAGTATCGCTGCTTCCCGCAGGGTAATCGCACGATCTTGCTCCGGATGGCCGAATCTTCCGGTTCCGAAATTGTACGACATGGTCGTGATGGTCGGAGACGGCTTGTCCCATTCCATGCGGGCGTAGACGTTCTTGAACGTGGCGCCAGAAGGCCTAGTATGGCAAGGAGACAGCAGCTCTGTTGGCCAGTCATGCCATGTGCCCCCTGGCCTGGATGCCTTGATTCGCTTCAGGTTCAGAGGGCTTAAGGCTCTTGCCTTATGCATGCCATCAAGGTCATGCGTTCTCCCTTGACGAACTGCCGGGAGGCCGGAAATCGCATCTCTCACCGTCGTGAACTCTTCGGGCTTGCGTTTACCCCCAGGAACCCTGATGTGCCCGATTCGCGACGCAATGAGAACAAGTCGACGACGCTCTTGCGGGAGGCCATATTCCGGGCCGTAACAGCTTTTAAAAGAAACCTCATAACCAATTTCTTCGAGAGAGCTGGAAAACTCCCTAAAGATCTTGGAGCTCATGATTCGAGGGACGTTCTCCATGGTCACAAGCTCAGGGTTAGACTCTTTGACGAGTCGGGAAAATTCACCAAGGAGCGACCACTGCGGCTCTGAAGACGTATCTACGCCTCGCCTGTATGGCGAGAAGGGCTGGCACGGCGCGCATCCCGCCAAGAGGCGTATTGAGCCTGGCTCCCATAGAAGCTCAAGCTGCTCTTTAGAGACCGTCCGGACATCCTGCTCAATGAACGGAGCTTCAATATTTTGCTCGAATGGGTACTTGCATCGAGGATCTATATCAAAACCGGCGACTACGTTCAGCCCAGCCTGCATCAATCCATGCGACAGCCCGCCCACTCCGCAGAAGAGATCTATCGCTGAGATGCGCCTTGCCATGTCGCCCATAGTCTGAACTTAGCGTAGATCGCCCCGCCTCGTCGACGGGTGGGGATAACGACACGAGCTCATCATCGCAGTGCTCCTTGGCTGCCAGCGGCAGCCTCCTGTCCAGGGCTTGGAGGACGGGGAACAGGGATGAACGCGTTAGCTGCCCCCTTACAGCCTCAGTCAATGGCCTAGGACCTGTCTCGAGGTCGGTTATCAGCGTGTCGCTGGTCGCAACGCAGTGAGGTCTCCGGTATTGGGTTCAACGATGAAGAAGAACCACAACCGTACACCTCGTGGCCACCTTCGCGGTGACGCGGCGCTTTGACCTGAGTGATGAGCAGCGGGCGCGATTGGCGCCGCTGCTTCCGGCTGCCGTGCGGCCAGGTCGCCCGCCTCGAGGGAGCAGACATCAACTGATCGACGGGATCCTGCGCCCGCCGATAATTCCATCCGTGCAGTTCAAGCTGCATGCGGGTGCTCGTTGAGGATGCCGCCGAGCCGGTCTCGTTGGCGTATGTTCAGGTCGGTGATTCGTCCGGGTGCGGCGATCGTGTCCGGGGCGGGACGCAGTGGAGCTGTTTGGTTGAGGGCTTGGTGGGTTCGGTGCCGGTTGTAGAAGTGTTCGTACTCGCGTAAGGCGTACCGGAGGTGGCGTTCGTTCCAGACGAGGTAGCGGTCGAGACGCTCGTGGCGGCAGGACTGCACCCACCGTTCCATGATGGAGTTCATCCGCGACACCCGAATGCCGGTGAGTACCGTCGTGATGCCGGCCTCGGCGAGGACCTCGTCCATGAGGGCCGCTCGCCGACCTGGAACTGCGCCGCCGCCGGTCCCGCGCCGAAGACCGCATCCGCTGCGCCAAGGACGCCGGCCTGGCCAACCTGCCGCTGCACCACTTCACGAAGAACGAGATCTGGTGCGAGCTTGTCGCCCTGGCCTGCGAACTCCTCGCATGGATGCAGATACTCGCCTTGCTTGGCACCGCCGCCCGCAGCAACGAACCCAAACGCCTGCGACTTCGCCTGTTCACGGTGGCCGGACGGCTGGTCCGCGGCGGCCGACAGCTCCGTCTGCGCCTCGCCGCCCCCTGAACCATCTACAGGCCTTGCCAGCCCCGCCTTGCCCCGCCTTGCCCCGGCCTCCAACCGCCCCTACGACCAGGAAAGGACACCCGTGGACCTGTGGAACCCCTCCCACCCGGCGCGACGGCCGGGCCAATGCGCTGACCACAGCACGCAATTCCACCCTCAGCCGAACCGCTTAGCCGACCACACCTTGATCACGAAAGATCGAGGCTAACGTCACAGGAGGACGCTCGACTCCCCGTCCAATATTGGGACAGATCATCGCGCGACAAGAGCAGATGCCCTCAGGGGCGTGGTTGCCCAGATTGCTGGACAGCGTGAACCGCTTTAGACGCCGTGAAAGGTACCGTCAACTCTTGTCGTACCCGATCCGCGATCATCTGGGCCGACGTGCTGGGATCCTCGTGCTCCCAGATACGGATCACGCTCCACCCGGCTTCCGCGAGTGTGCGGTCGGTCTCAGCGTCGCGTTCGCGGTTTCTCCTGACCTTCTCCGCCCAGTACATCGAGTTGGTCGCCGGCTTGCTGTGATGCTGTGGACAGCCATGCCAGAAACAACCATCCATGAAGACGGCGACCTTGGCCCTCGTGAAGACGAGATCCGCGGTCCGTCGTATCGCGGGTAGCGGTCGTACGGAGACCCGGTAACGAAGGCCCAGCGCATGGACGGCTCGTCTGAGCGCGAGCTCGGGCTTAGTGTCCCGGCCCTTGTTCGCCTGCATGCTCTTGCGATTGCCCTCGCTGGAGGCTTGGGTCGGCCTCTCCACTCTCACAGGTACCACCGTACACAACGCCGCGCTACGGACAGCGGGGCGGAACGAATCGCCTTCTGACACTGGTAACCGTAGTCTCGCAGTCACCACGTTTAGACGGAGGAACGCAGTGCTGCGGGATGGACTGACGTTGGCCCATCGCTACCGGTTGGACGAGCGCATCGGCGCGGGCGCGATGGGAGAGGTCTGGAAGGGGTTCGACCTGAGGCTGCGGCGGAAGGTCGCGATCAAGGTGCTGCCCGAGCATCTGTCCGGTGAGACCCGCAGAGTCGAGCGGTTCCAGTCGGAGGCGCGGATCGGTGCGGCGCTTCAACATCCCGGTATTGCCGTGGTGTTCGACGCGGACAGCCATCAAGGGCGTCTGTTCTTCGTCATGGAGTTGCTACCTGGCGCGGATCTGGCCGACACGCTCCGTCACGCTCGCAACGGACTTCCGGTCGAGCGGGTCATGCGGATATCCCAACGACTCGCCGACGCCTTGGCAGCAGCGCACGCGAAGAATGTCATCCACCGTGACATCAAGCCCGCCAACATCATCCTCATGCCCCGGGACCATCCGAAAATCTGCGACTTCGGCATCGCCCGTATCGTAAATCTGTCGAACGCCAGGGTTACGGCGGGAGTCGGAACCGCAGAATACATGGCGCCGGAACAGTTCATCGGGCGGGCCGATGAACGAGCCGACCTCTATTCCCTCGGCTGTGTGATGTACGAAATGACGACCGGTGACCAGCCGTTCATCGGTTCGCCTCAAGAGCTCATGTACCAGCACGTTCATGCGGAACCGGAACCTCCTACAGCCATACGCGCGGGCATACCACAGGAGCTCGAAGAGTTGATCCTTAAGCTGATGGCGAAGAAGCCGCGGGAACGCCCTCAGAAGGCACACGAAGTGGTGGAGCGACTAAAGGAGCTCCGGCGCCGGGGTCAACAAGAGATCGTCGCCGATGTTGCGACTCCGACCTTGCCGGTAAGAGTAATCTCCTCCCACCTGCCAGCCGAGGACATCGCAGAGAATGGGCTTTTTGTTAAGGGAGGTGATCAAGGTTCGATGAATCTCATCCGCGTGCTGGGAGAACGCGGTGACAACGTCATCAACGACCCGCTCGTCGTAGGGCTCGGTCGAGACGACGAAGGGAAGCCGTTGATCGCCAATTTGGCGATCCTGCGCCATCTCCTGATCGCCGGCACGGCAAAATGGGGTGTCACGTCCCCTGTCGAGCTGATTCTGGGGTCCGTTCTCACGGGCGCGCGCCCAGAACAGGTTCGCATGGTCGTGGTGGACTCGGCGGCGGCGCTGTTGGCGCCCTTCACGGAGGCGATGATCCCTTACGAGGTGGAATCGGCTGTCCGAACACCCGACGCGGCACTGCAGGCCATCGACTGGACATTGACGGAGTTGGACCGTCGCTACGAAGACCTCGCGGGAGCCGAATGCCGGTCCGTACATCAATACAACGAAGAGGTGCGCGCCGGCCGGATATCGATGTCGCAGTCCGCGCTCGGAGCCGCTCAGGAGGCTCATCCACCCCTGCTCCTGATCATCGCTGAGCTGGCAGAGCCGATGCGAGCGGCGAAGGAAAGGGTGGAACATGCCCTGGGCAGACTGGCGCAGACGGGCCGAGCGGTGGGAGTCCACGTCATCCTCCAAACCGAACACCCCGACCAGCTAACGATCACGGGTCGGGTCAAGGCGCACATACCTGCACGTCTTGGACTTCCCATGGCGACCGCGGAAGAGAGCGTGAGGGTGCTCGACCACGTAGGCGCCGAATCCCTACGGGCCGGAGAGGCGCTGTTCCGGGCGTCTGCTACCGACCTCCCCCAGCGGATCCGGCTAGCGCACGCATCCGCTGAGGAGATCGCCGTCCACTTTGGTGCCTGATCGGCGTCAGCCCAGGAAGCGGCTGGGCTCTCCATGCCAGGACACGTACAGACGCTCTCTGGCTCTCGTACAAGCGACGAACAGCAGACAGCGTTCGCGGAGCAGATCGTTCGCGTGCGTGACCGCGTCCTCCTCCAGTGACCGGACTGCGCCTGGCGAGGGTAGTTGGTTGGCTCCCGCGCCTATCACGGCAACGCCGCGGAACTCCAGGCCCTTCATCCTGTGCATCGTCATCGTTTGGACGTGACCGGGGACGGCGTCATGGTCCCTGTTCAGGGAGGAGGCGGGGACGCCCGCCCTGGTGAGGGCGGCGACGGCGTCCTGAGCGAGCGGCCCTGATCGGGCGGCGACACCTATCTCATCGGGGAGAACGCCTGCGGCGATCCATTGTTCGACGGTCTTGACGAGGCTCTCAAGTTCAGTCCCCTTCGTTGTGGCCCCGGCCAGTTGAGGGCGGTGTCCGTGAACCTCGGAGCGACAGCCGGCAAGCGTGACCGACGCCCCGTCCAGCCCTTCGAATTTTTGGCCGTTCAGCATCGCATGGCTCCAGGCCAGGATCTCCGCCGTTGTCCGGTAGTTGATCGTGAGCCGAGTGGATCTACCGCCCACATGGATGCCCATGACTCCGAGCGACACGCGGTTGTCGTAGATCCGTTGATGAGGGTCACCAGCGATGAAGAGGTCATCCGGCCCCTGGGCGACGGCGGCTCTCAGCACCCTCCAGCGCACTGGATGCAGATCCTGGGCCTCGTCCACCACGACATGGTCGTACGGCTTGTGTTCCTGGTCCGCCAGAACGCGCGCGGCGGCGGTGCAGGCCGTCTCGAAGGTACGCGCATTGCGATCCTCCAACTCCTGCTCGAACTCGGTGACGGCGCGCCAGATCTGCGCCCGCTGGACAGAGCCGAGGCGCCTTCCCCGACCAACCCTCCGCGCAGCGAGATAGCCGTCCAGCGTCGTCACGTCCTGCGCGAGTATGACCTGACGCCATTCCTCGGAGAGGAAGGTCTCACTCAGGTCGAGCCCGCGTCTACGAATAACACGCCGCCATATGTCCCGTTCTTCCTCGCCCTGGATCACCGCAAAGCCGCCGAAGTGTTTCTTAACCGCCCGGCGCGCCACCTGGTCGACGGTCAACACCTCAACGCGCGACAGGACCTCATCTTGAGTCTCCAGCAGACGAAGGGATTCGGCCAGGGATCGGGCGAGTGTCGCGGTGAAGGTAGTGAGAAGGACCCGTCCTCCCTGCGCTGCCAGATGCCTGGCCCGGTGCAGGGCGACTACGGTCTTGCCAGTGCCAGGTCCACCGATGACCTGGGCCGGACCGGAGTAGCTCCGATATGCGGCCTCCCGTTGAGCAGGATGCAGGTAGACCCGCCATCGGGCGAACGGCTTGTTGAACAGCTCGATCAGCTCGTCGGGCCCTTCCACCAGCGCGACCTTGTCAGGTGTCCGACGGACGGCGGCAGCGACGTCCTCGGGGTCGAACGGCTCAGTCACCACCGAGCTGACGATGTCATCCCAGACCTCCTCGGGAGTCATGCCGGACGCCAAGCCGATCAGCACGTCATACTGGACCTGAGGGAGCCGTCCTTCCAGCGCTTCGAGCAGAGCGACGTCGGTGAGCATCCGCGCGAAATTCCGAATCTGATCGTCGATGCCGAGTCGCGTCAGGTCGCCGTCGGATATGTGCTCGAACAGCAGGCGGACGTGATGCTCCTCGTCCTGCGAGAGCTGCTCGATGGTCGCATGGATGATCTCATCGTCCCGGATCTCGATATGCCCTGTGGCCGCGTTGACGGAGACGCGACGGTCCTGTGCCCACGCATAGGCCTCATCGTGGTTGTCCACCTTGAGAAGGGTGAACTGGTCGCCGGCCTCCGGGGCCAGCACGATGCCGCGATACTTCTGATCGATACGAATGCTCTTGAGTCGCTCGTCGCGGACGTTGTTCAGCTTCTCCAGATGGATACCCGCGTGAGTGGCCTGTCCGAACTTGCCGATGGCATCGGCAACTTTCTGTTGTACGGGTCGTTCCAGGCGAACGAAGTCCTGGAGGAAGTCACGATGGATGCCCAGCTTGGCCATACAGATTCCCCTTCACTCGCCGCCCGATCCCCGGGCCGCGATCCGTCGGCCCGGGCAGGAAATGATCAACGTAGCCGGTCCGTCCTGGAGAAGAAACCAGTGGCGGGATCGTCGGGGGTGCCAACGAGGAGCGCCCGGTCGAGAAAGACGTTGTTGGTCTCACAGCTGACCTCGGCCAGTAGCACACAGGCATAACAGGCGGCGAGGTTGAGGCTGTCGACACCGCGCGCCTCCGCCTCCATGCACGGCGGGTCCTGGGAGCACCATGACGCTCTGGCGAGCGCCGACTCCAAGGACGCGCGCAGTTGCCGATGCTCCCCCTGCGCCACCACTCCGCCTAGGCTGCCGGCGGAGTCACTGGTGGCGGTGTAGATCAGCACGCCTGCCATGTCGTTCGAGACATACAGACGCTCCCGGAGTGCGGCGGCCGGATATCCGGCCTCCAATGTCCACTCATTTATCAGTACGTGCGCCAACGTGTGCAGCAGCAGGTAGCGGGGGCGGACCGGGGAACGGATGTCGCTAAGGAGCCTTGGGTCTCCGGCGGCCTGCGCCCGACGGCGGAGGACTCCAAGATGGTTCCTCCGTATGTGCTCAGAGCGTTGCACCGGACCAGGCCGGGTCTCCCATTCCTGGAGCCTGTGCTGGTCGATGGCGAGGAAGACGCCCTCACCGCTGACCTCGATGGCAGGCAGCCAGTCGACGCCTTCCATGGAGAGCGCCGATCTTCTGATGTCGATGCTCGTTGGATCGGGCGCTTCGACCCTGGTGAACGACTGCAGTACACGGACCTCCCGAAGCCGCTTGACCAGCATCGAGCGCTCGACGCCGTCCGGGAGTGGGGCGGCGGCGTCCTTCTTCGGGGGGACGCATTCGAAATCATCACCGCGATCGACGTTCACAGTCCCGTCGTAGAGCTTGTCATACTCCTCCCGCCGCAGTTGACTCATGGGTTCGAAACCGGCCTCCTCGTCGGAGTCGGGACGGGCGCTTGCTTCGAGCTCCATACGGCGGTGCACGGCCTCCAGCACTTCTTCTGCCGTGAAGCGGGTATCTCGCAGCATGCCCTTGTCCTCGATGGACCCGAGGATGAGCTCGTCGGAGGCGCCGCGTTTCACGAGCCCGGCCAGGTCCTTGTAATAGGGGTTGAGCCGCTGCTGCAGCGTCTCAGACCATGGAGGGATCGAAAGTGCCGAGCGGTTGATCGGAAACCATGCGGCCGAGGAGCCTCGCTGCATACCGCGAGGCACCGCTGTGCAACCTGTTTGCTTGGATCCGTACCATAGCCACGGCCGGCGGCCCGTGCACTTGATGCCCAAGGCATCCATAGCTCCGCGGCTCAGCGCCCCTTCCAGGGAGGCGCTCTTGCCACAGCTGCACTTGATGACCACCGAACGGAGCGCGGCCGTCCGCCCTGTGCTGTGCAGGGTGAGTGTGTGATCGACTTCTCGCTCGGAGAACTCCGTCTTCTTGTGCACCCAGGCGAAGTAAGGGAAGTTGTCGAGGTGACCGTTCTCGCAGGCGATCACGAACCGCGAAGGGACCAGGGACTTCTGACAAGCGCCGCAGATGCTCTTCCCGGCGGGCGATCCGAACCTCTTGAACTCTTGCAGGATCTGACAACCGGGGCAGGAGTAGATGTCAGGGAAGAGACGGATCCTCACTCCATCACCGGAGGAAGGGTTGTCCGCAGGGGGGAGCTGAAATCTGGAGACATCCAGCCAGCGCTGAAGCCGGGGTTCGTAAATAGCCCCCGATTGGCGGATCTTCCAGGTGTCCAGCCCGCTGACGATGTACGACTGGTCTTCGAGCGCCACCATCGCCCCGACGCCGTACGTGGTGATCATCTGGGCGCGTCGCACCCCGCCCAGCGGCTTCCTGCTGGTTTCGGCCTCGCCTTTGCGTCCGCCCGCACGCCGACTGCGCCCGTCGCGCAATGCCATGTCACTTCTCCAGGTAGAGGTCGGATTCGACGTCGACATCGCGCATGCTCCACAACGTGGGGAGGGCGTCGTCGAGGTCCTCGTCTGAGTAGCTGCACAGGAGTGCGGCGTTCGCGGGTCGCGGCTCGCTCCGTTTGAAGTTCGCCTTCGCCTCATAGACCAGATGGGGGTTTTCATCGGCCAACTTGGCCCACATATCGATGATCCAGTCCAAGTCCTCGCTCGTAGAATCCACCTCGTCCTTGGCCACCTGTGCGACCCTGGCAAGGATGAGGTCTTTGAGCTCCTCCAGTCGGGGCATGTGGTCCCGCACCATGCCGGCGGCGTCGTTGGGACGGAGCTCGGGATGGATGAGCCGGGCCATACCGACGAGCACCGCATGCAGCGCTCGGTCACGTGCCCGGGCGGAGAACGGGGTCACACTGGTGGACTCGACCTGGCGGTAGAGGGCCGAGTGGTACGACACAAAGCTCTCGTAGTGGGAACGGTCCCGGGACCGGGCCGCGTTGAAGAGCATGACGACCAGCCCAGGGTGCTGTCGGCCCACCCGGCTACTCGATTGGATGTACTCTGCGGTGGTCTGCGGCTGCCCCATGATCGCCATGAGTCCCAGGCGGTCCACGTCCACCCCCACGGAGATCATGTTGGTGGCGAGGACCGTATCGAAGGCGGCCTCATCGGGAAAGGCGCGCTCCAGGTCTTTCAGCCGCTTGGGGATGTCGCTGGACTTCACTCGGCTCGTGAGCTCGGTGAGCTGGTCCGCCCGGCGCGCGTCGCTCCCCTCTCGCTCGGCCAGCAATTGCAGCCGATCCTGAACGTCGTCCAGGACCTGGAGCTCGGCGGCGGCCAACAGTCGAAGACTGTTGAAGTACCCGACCAAGGTCCAATAGGCATCGCGGACGTTCTCCTCGCCCACGATCCCCTCCGCGTTGTGCAGCAGGGCCGCGTATGCCCGGACCAGCAAGGAGGCCTGACTCATGCTCGGCGTGAGCAGCCCGACGTACTGACGGGACGCCTTGTCCTCGGCAGGGGTCTCAACGGCGAACCATGAGTCGCGGGCGTCCAGCCCAGCCGGCGGGAATTGCTGCACCTGGCGGTTGAACAGCCGAAGGCCCTGCTCTCGGGCCCGACGGATAGTGGCGGTCGAGGCGATAATCTTGGGCCGGTTGGCTATCTCGTCAATCGCGGTCTCGTAGAGCCCGGTGAGGCTGCCGAGCGGGCCGGAGATCAGATGCAGCTCGTCCTGCACGATGAGCTCCGGCGGCGGGGCCGTACTCCCCTCGTTCTGGTTGAACAGTGATGCGACCTTCTCCCGCCAGGCGATCTGCGCGAACTTGTCCACCGTGGCGATGATCAGGGTTGGACGAACATCGTAGATCATCTCGTCGACGACGTGGACGGGAAGAGCGCCGCGGAACTCACAGTCGGCGGACGAACAGAAGATCCGCATGTGGAAGATCTCCACATCGACCTCGTAGTTCCAAGCGTCCATCGCCGTGCCGCACCAGGGGCAGTTGCGCAATTGGACGGGATTCTCCGTCGAGAGCTCTTCGCCCTTGCGGAGCCGATCTATGCCGGTCTTGGCGTCCTTCAGTTTGTTGGGGGTGGCGGCGGCCCCGACCCACATACCGATCGAGATGGTCTCATCGCCGAGCTTGTCTGGGTGCTCCTGGCGGGCCATCTCCATGGCGCAGATCAGCGTGGCGGCGCGTTCGAACTGCTGCAATGTGAGCAGCCGAAGCGTGTAGCGCATGAGGGCGGTGACTCCTCCGCCATCTCGTACGCCTGCGCGCATCCGGCGCAGGAAGACCGTGAAGGCGATGATCCCCAGATACGCCTCCGTCTTGCCACCGCCCGTGGGGAACCAGAGCAGGTCGGCGACACGACGATCTGGATGCTCGGGGTCCACGATCCCCTGGAGGCAGAGAAGGAGAAAGGCAATCTGGAACGGGCGCCAGCGCCCGTCCAGCTTGACCTTGCCCTCGCGTCCCGACTTGATCCAGCTAGTGCGGCCTCGTTGGACGGCCATAGCCCTGTTCGCCTCGCGGAAGGCCGCCATGACGACCTCGTCCCGTCGGAGCAGCTCGATGGCCAAGACCATCCGGTCGCATGCCGACTCGCATTGTTCGATCTGCCCCTCTGCGGCGTCGCCGAATTCCGTGGAGCGGAGGAGCCGCGCCTCTTCTGCCCGCTCGGCGATCCAGGACCGATAGCCCTCGACCAGTTGACGGAGCGTGGCCACGATCTCTGCGTCAGAGGCCTCGGCCAGATAGATCATCTTCAGGCCCGGAATATCGATCTCCGGGTTCGAGTCGGTGAGCAGCACCTCTTTCTCGGGAATGAAGCTGGTCCAGACCGCGTCCACCGCGCCGGGACGCCCTTTCAGCAATTCCTCGTCCCTGGGCTCCGGTGGTGTCCAGTCCCAGTCCGCCGCACAGCCGTGCCCGATGGCGAAGGTCGGCACGTGCCTATACAGAAGCCGGTTGACGTGAATCTCCCCTTCGTCAGAGCCGACCGGCACCGGCCGTTCGACGAGGGCCTTGGCGCCTTCTACCCCTCTGACGCGAATCTCGGGCTGGAACAGGCAGTGCGCGTCCTTGAGGTCATATTTCTGCACCTCTTTGACGTTCATCAGGGCCACGGTGACGGCGACAGCGCCGGACTGGAGGTCTGCCGGCCGGACCCGGAGCCTGAGCTCGACGCCTGGGGCGAGAACCTCGGTGATCTGATCCGGCGTTGCGACGGCTACAGTCACCTCGGGCAGGTCCAATGGACGGCGTCGCCATCTGAGCTCCTGCTCGTCAGTGGTACGGCGAGCCGCCCGCTTGGCCTGGACCAGATTGCCATGGGTATCGATCGGGTCGTACACAGCGGCCCTCACTGTCACCCTGATGGTGGGCGAGGCCTTCGGGTCGACCGCGAAGGTCAGTCCCATGGAGGACGGGGTCTGCATATTCGCCATCGAGACGCCCGTGTCAGGGACCTCGTCCACGGACATGGACGCGCCGGACAGATCAACGTCTGCTTCGGCCAACACGGCGAAGTCCTGTTCTTCATCGACGGGGAACAGGATTCCGGTGGCGTACGTTGTGACCGGCGCGTCGACGAGGACCTCTTCGTCACCGTCGATCGGCCCGAGCAGGTCGCGCCGCAGACTCTCGACCAGTTCGCCTCTGAACCGGTAGTGCTCAGTGTGCTGTGCCACCAAAATCCTCCTCTTGCGGTTTTTTGTCCCACGTGAAGGTGCTGAGGCCGACGAGGCGTGGGGCCGACCAAACTCCGTGCACGCCTAGGCCGGACTGGACGCCGGCCGCCTCGCTTCCCGCGACCGTTTCCACGCTGTCGATTCGGATGCCGCTGATCGATCGGGGCCAGTTTCTTGGTACGAAGTTCTTGGACGACTGCAGGTGGCGGTACAGATGTGATCTGAAGTGGTCGGAGACGGTCCCGATGGGATTGCCGTCGTGCATGATCAGATACGGGGGGCTTTCGTTGCGGCCAGCGGCCTCTACAGCCAGCCGTTCCAAGACCACCTCGTCTCCGGGCCGGACCTTGGACCACAAGTACTCCTGCAGCTCCACGGGATTCCCTGTGAAGTCCCGCATCCCCGCAGGGTGGTCACTGTGTACGTCCCTTCCGGTGATCTCCATGCCGTCGCGCCGCCAATGTTGATAGAAGTAGCGCCCCCAGCGGCCGCTGCGCTTGTCGACGTGGATGAGACGAGTGTCCAGAGCGTCGAGCCATTGGAGTTCATCACGCGGCCTCGTCATGGCCACGTACAGTGAACGTGCCTCTTCGGCTGGATCAAGCTCCCAGGGTGTCCGATCCTCGTTCGCTTTGGCGCGCGCGGTCGGGAGGGGTCCAGGATCGACGACGACTACACGGTCGAACTCCAGTCCCTTCGCGCGGTGGAACGACGAGACCACGACCGGAGAGGGCGGCTGCGCCATGAGCTCGTCAGGCAGGCGGGAGACCGCGAGAGCGACCCGCAGCCGACCGACATCCAGGCTGCGATCGTTGCCCCGACCCGAGCCGGTGCGCAGCAGAAGACGCCAAAGCTGGTCCGGGCCGGCGCCGTCGGGCAAGGACAGCTCAGAGCACAGTTCGTCGTATCGTGCCCGGCTGAGAGTAGACCCGTCGCATCTTCTGATCAGTTGTCCAATCCAGGCGGGGACGACCCGGTCCTGTGCCGATCTCTGAAGGCGGTGCGGGACCCCCAGATGGTGCAACTGCTGGGAAATCAGCAGAGCCTCGCCGTTCGTCTTACAGAGCACCGCCGCAGTGCCAGGACAACTTGCCAGGGAATCGGCGGTGAACTCGTCGAGCCGGCCAAGGTTCAGGCACGACCTCAGCGTCGAGCGCAGGGCCGCGTAGAGTCCTTCGCCGTTTGCGGCGCCGCCTTCGGTAAGAGTCTGCAGAGGGCGGCCGTACTCCAGAGCCGCCTTCGCCTCCTCGTGGCGGGCTCGGAAGTTCTCGGTGAGATGGAGTTCCACCAGATCTTCGCCAAAGGTCACCCGTAACCAGTCGAAGAATCGGTTTGCCTCCCCCTGACGGTCAGCAGGCTCCGACACGGTGAAGCCATAGATGGACTGCGCCGGATCGCCGACGACGGTAAAGCCGCACGCGAAGCGATCCAGCAGCCCCTCCACCAACTCACGGCGATCTCCGACCAGGTCTTGAACCTCGTCTATGACGACGTGACCGAGGTGCTCGTAAAGCTCGTCCGCGAGTTCGTTGTCGATCGCCTGCCGTGCACCTGCGATCCGCGCCTCAAAGGAGCGATTGTGCCAATCGCCGTTGGCGTCGACCTGTGCGAGAAGGTCGAGCGCCCACGAGTCGAAGGTCTGGGCGCGCACGTGACGCGCCGCGTCGCCATTGCGGGCGAGCCGAGACTTCAGCTCGCGCACGGCCGCGCGGGAGAAGGTGAGCACCAGGATCTCTCCCGCGCTCAGCTCTCCGCTCGCCACCAGCTGGTCCAGCCGCCGGACGAGCGTGTGCGTCTTGCCTGAGCCTGCGCCGGCGGTCACCAGGGTCAGTGCATCGGGCGGCTGATCCACCACCGCCTGCTGTTCGGCCGTCAGCGGAGGCATGCCCGCATAGGTCTCGTTCATGCACGCTTCCAAAGGCGGTCGAAGCCGGTGAAGGCCAGTCGCCTGTCGAAGTTCTCGATGTTGTCTGCCACGTCGAGAATCAGGCAGGTCTCCTTGCCCCCATTCCTGGGGCCGCGCAGACCGCGACCGATCATCTGTTGATAGGAGTTAGGGCTGAAAACGGGCCGCGCGACGACGACGACGGACGTGGCCGGCGCGTCGAAGCCCTGAGCCAGCACGCCATAGTTGGTGAGAACCCGGATGTCCCCCTTACGGAACTTTTCGATGCGATTCCGGCGATCGGCATCCGGGGTGGCCGACTCAATGGGCGCCGCGCTGATACCACGATCCTTGAGCTTGGCGGCCATCAGCTTCGCGTGGTTCACGGAAGTGGCGAACAGCAGGATGCGGCTGTCCTCTGGAAGATTCTCGATCTCCTGGATCAGCATGCGGTTGCGGTCGCCGTCGAGTCCCAATCGCTCCTCGGCCGAGGACGGCAGCCAGCCGCCGCCGAAGAACTCCTGAGTCTTGCCCAACTCGTCCGGTGTAAGTTGGAAGGTCGATCCTGTGAGCTCGCGGTGCTCGACCCGCGACAGGACGCCCAGTTCCTGGAGCTCGACGTACGGGTCCCCATCAAAGACCCCCTCGTCCAGCCGTAGCCCGCCGAACCGCTCCACCAGGCGGTGAGTCTCCGCCTCGTTGAAGTTACGGAAGGGTGTCGCAGTGAGACCGATTAACGGTCGCGTGGTCTCCCGGTGCGTAAGACCGAGGAGACCGAGCAGACGGGTGTACTCAGGAGAGATCGAGACATGCGCCTCGTCCACCATGACCATGGCCGCGTCGCGAAGCCACGCGTACTCATCCTTGTGCAGACAGTGGCTGAGCTTCGCGTCGGTCGCGACGACCAGATGCGACGTTTCCCTGATGGCCGTGGCCTCACGACTTTCCCAGAGCCGGTTGATGGTCAGACGCTCCGGCGGACCTACCTTCGACCAGACGAAGGACCAGCTCTGCACAGCCTGCTCGCACAATTCCTTACTCTGGGCGATCCAGAGCACCGGCCGCCCGCCGAGCCCATGCTCTCTGATCACCCGGATCACGGCTTCGGCCGCGACACGGGTCTTGCCGGCCCCGGTCGGTAGGCACAGCATCGCCCTGGGCGACTTGTACCTGGTCAGTAGGTCGAACATCTTCCCGGCGAGCTTCTCCTGATAGTCGTGCAAGCGTGGGAACTCGGTCGGCCCCGCGACGACCTCAATAGGAGGAAGGGTCTCGCTCTTGTTGCCGGCGTATGACTCCGAGAATCCCAGCTCGTTGACCAGCCGCAGCGAGTTCGTATCCCCTCGGAAGCTCACGGCGGCCTCGGGGATGTTCTCCTCGATGTCCCTGCGGTAGACGCGCAGCGCATCCGTCCCGTGCGCGTTGTGCGCCAGCACGGCGATCCGGCGGTCGTCAACAGGCTTCCCCGTCTCCGCTTCCTCGCTCTCCAGCAGTCCTTCCGGGAGCCCCTTCTTCAGTGCCTCAGCCCCCGCGAGCACCAAGAGCTTGTCGGCCGCGTCCTTGGCCTCGCGCGCACGTCGCACTCGCTCGTTCTTACGCTGTTGCTCGCGAAGGTTCAGGATGCTCTGGCATCCGCCGCTTCCCATGCCGAGCTTGAGCACTCCGTCGACCGCGAGCAGAACCTCCATGTCACCGCTCGGGCGCAACACGAACACCGTGTGGTCCTGGAGCTGCGCGGCCGCATGGATCGGCTGGGTGCGCATGCCGTTGGGCGTGCGAATGACCTCTTCGAGCTCGCTGCACCGCACCAAAGACCACCCATCCACCTTGGCCCGGTGCTTGAGCTTCAGATGAGGGAATTCCTCCACCAACAGCACCGGATCGGTCTGAGGGACCGATCGCAGTTCCTTCTGGATCACGTCGCCCGGTGAGAGCATGTGCCAGGACGCCCGCATCTGCACAGCTGCTTCCTCCGACGGTGCGAGGAGGGCCGGCACTTGCTCCCGAATGAGCGCCTGGTACTCAACACGGCTTGCGGTGACGGCTATCTCAGCGTCCGGAATGTCGCTGCGCCACTCGTCGCCGACCCGGCACCGCGTCACCGCCCCATCCGGCCAGGGCACGTCAGCCTCGAAGATCAGGGCATAAACTCTCCCGGGAAAGTCGTCCTCCGTAGAGGCGGCCGCTTCAGCGGCGAGCCTCGTCCAGTGTGCGGGCTTCAACTCACCCAAGGTGTTCGGCAGGTGGAGCGTTGATGCCAAGCTCGGCGAGACGTCCGCTACCGGCAGAAGATCGCGATACACACGGAGTTGCGGCCCCACAGCGCGGAGGACCGGACGCAGCCCTCGCGAGGTGCGCAGGTGCCCGTACTTGCGGGCAACCCATTGAAGGGGGGACATGACAGGCTTGCGGGCAGTCGATTGCCTGCCGACCTGGATCGTCCATTGGGGGACGAGCCCTTCAGAAGGAAGCTCCTGGAGAAAGGCTGATCTTCCTTCTTGGGACAGCTCGATTAAGACCTGGAGCGGCCCTGCCGGGTTGGTACCATCGAATCGACCTGGGTTGTACTGGATTGTCCGCTCGGATGCCGGAACGCGCTTCCAATAGGAGTCCCACAGAGTCTGGGTGTACTCGGCGAACCACGGCTCGTTTCGCGGGTCGACCCTGGCCGCCGGCCCTTCACGGACCCCGATGTCCCGCAGGATCTGCCGGTCGTCCCTGTGGAAATCCATGTCGACCGCGATCTTGCCATCTCGAGAGCCGTCACCTGGGACGACCTTGCCAGGCAGCAGACATTCCCGGAGGCGCCGGAACTCGCCTGACACCGTCCGTACCTTGAGAGTGCTGCCCGCATCGATGCGTTGTTCGCGCAGCGCGGCGATCACAGCCGCAGGCCCCGCGAGGCGGGACAACTCCCAGAGGGACCTCCACTGTCGTTCACCGTATCCGTGAAAGCCCTGCTCGACTACCGAAACGAAGCGTCCGGAGTAGTCGGCTTCGTGGACTCCGAGCGTCTCCAGATCGCGCGCGACGTCGTCCTCTGCGTGGACCCTCACGTCAACGTAGACGGTGTTATCGGCGAGGCCATCGCTGGCGGTGCGTCGAAAGACCCGGTTCGACGGGGCGACGAGGCCCAGAGACTCGGTCAGGATGATCCTCGCCTTGGCAGCCTCTTCAGCGAGCGGGTGCTGATGCCGCTTCATATCTGCGGCAATCTTGATGGCTTGGGCGGACGCTTCCGGCGTCGCATCCCGGACCATGGCTTCCAGCCATTCGCCGATCGACGCCGGTTCGACCTTTGCGGCCGTCAGGATGCGCTCCGCGCTCTGTCGGCGGTGCGGTGTCCGTTCAACCGAGTGATGGCACCAGCCGTCCGGCCGGCCCGGATAGCCGGCCCACAGAGCGAGCCATTCGGGTCGCAGCTTCTCCGGATGCAGCTGTACCTGACGTGCGGTACCGAAACGGCCTCGTTGGTCAGGAAGGGAGGGCTTCCTCGCTGCCGACGCCCAGATCTCCGCTACCAGGTCTTTCGCCGCCCACTGCGGCTCTTCTCGACCACGCGCGGGCACGTGGTCGAGATAGGCGCAGACATCCTCGTCGTCGGCCAAGAGGGGAAGGGAGTCGACGACGAGCTCTGCGGCCACCTTGATCAACTCTTCGTTGAACGCGTTGCGCCCGTACAGGTTCTGCCGGTCCTCACTGGTCTTCCACGGGGCGTTGAGGATGCCTCGGAGAGTCATGGTGTAGTTGGTCGGAAAGAAGGCCCAGAATTCTCCCAGCTTGTTGTCCCTGCCGACACGATCGGGAACGGCCCAGGAAACGTCGATCTCCGGGCGATCGTGCAGCTCACCCGCCTCTCCCAGCGCATGCGCCGAAGGCATGTGGGTTCGGGTGAAGACCCGCCACCGTTCGGTTGCACCGGCCGCCGAACCGTCCGCCATCACCGCCTCCCTCTGAAGCGCACGGCGGTCGCCGTCCACCTTCAGGAAGATCTGCCGCCTAACGATCCGCTTTGTCCTCCGGTCCTCGAGAGTGATCGTCCCGACGTGCGGCGAGAAGAGGGAGAACTCCGCAGGGAAGTTGGCGATGTCCTCCGCGAGCCGGCCCAAGGCGGACGGTTTCAGCGGCAATCGGACCACCGTGGTCGCCCATGTGAGCAGCTCCGCGAGCACGGGATCCGCCTGTGCGCAACGGTCACGGTCAAGGGGGCGCGCCATGCGCAGTACCGGCATCTCCACAGCGCTCGGCTGAACCGCCCTGATCTGCTCAGCTGCCCACTCACGGTCGAACCCGAAGCTCTTGTCGTCCTCGCGGCTGAAGAACTCCGGCATGTCCGTGACGCTCAGCACACTCTTCACCCCGACGCCGAAGCGGCCGATCTGTCCGCCCCGCTTCCGGGAAACGCCCATCCGAAGAATGGTGTCCGCGCCTTCGGGCGTCATCGCCGCACCCTGATTGGCGCAGTAAAGGTGAGTGCCCGTCAGGACGACCGCGATCTCTCCGCGCTCATCGTTGCGCAGCTCGTCCGCGCCATTCTGCACCAGCTCGTAGATCTGGCGATCGCCGTACCCACCTTCCTTGATCCGGCGCTCATTGTTGGCATGCTCCTGAATGAGACCTGGATCGATCCGGTACGTTTCCAGTACACGGGCCGATTGCTCCAGTACAACACGAAGAACGGAAGCCGATGCGCTGCTCACGGCACGGTCAACTCCTCGGAGGACTTCCTTGGCAACTGAGTGGGGGACGATGATGGAAGGGCATACCAAATAATGCCCACGATGACGAAGCGGAAGCCTTCGCGCACAGCCCATGGAGCGGTCCACGAAATATAGGTCAAAACAGGGCATTAACCATACAAACCCACCTCTTGGGCGATTAGCCATCCCCGACGACCCTTTGAGGTAGGTGAACTCTGGCACACCACCCTATCTTCACTCAAGAGTCCTCGACCTATTTTTATGGAACCACCAAATAAAAACGGACACTAAGCGATTTAGTTGGCCATCAGCCGCCAAATCCGACGAGGACCGCTCGAGCTCGACCCCTGGCATCATAGGGGGAGGACGTTCGGGTGTTGTCAACTGTTGTTTGACGCTAAGGTTGCTGTCAAACGCACGGTCTCGACTGGAAGGTCGACGATGACGCAGGACGATGGCCCTACCTCGCAGAGCCCCAATGACTTCGGCGTCTGGCTCGGCCGGCAGTTACGACGCAGAGGGCTTAGCCAGTCCGACTTGGCCTCGGAGCTCGACGTGACGCGCGCCGCCGTGTCCGCCTGGATCACAGGTCGAGCGACCCCGCGGATCGAGAAGATCCAGGCCATCGAAGAGATCCTGGGGCTGGCAGCCGGATCTTCGGTCACTCGCGACGAGGCCCCCGACTCGGGAGGATCCATCGGCTGGCACCACCGACCGGCCCACGCCGACGGCGGTCGCGAATTGGGGAACCCCGCAACCTTCGCCTTTGACTCCGACCTCGCCGTACTCGCGCGGGAGGCCACTCAGAACAGCCTCGACGAGCGGCGCAATCTGACCAGGCCTGTTCGGGTGCGGTTCATCCTGCACGAGATCACCGGGGAACGACTGCGACGTCTACAGGAGGCGTTGCGCTGGGACGACCTCGTCCCGCATTTCGAGGCTGCTGCCGATGCCCGTCAGAAGGTCGGCAGGGTCGTCGCCAACGGGTTGCGAGAGCTGCGCGAGCGGGGGAGTTTGCTGTTGCTCCGCATTGACGACTACAACGCCAACGGACTGACTGGTCCCGAGTACGAGGACGGACGCTTCGCCGCCGTGGTGCGCCGGCAGCTTGACAGCCGCAAGAGCGGAGCCGCAGGAGGATCCTATGGGCTCGGCAAGGCGACACTCTGGGCAGCCAGCCAGTTCGGTCTGGTCGTCATGCACAGCACACTCTCAGAAGAGTATGAGGGTCGAACCGAGCGCCGCGTGATCGGCCGTCTCGATCTCCCCTGGCGCGAGGTCGGGGGCTCATATTACGCAGGCCCTGCGTGGCTGGGCGAACATGACCTGCGTCGAATGGGAGCGGCACGGTCATGGTGGGCAGGAGAGCGCACGGTCGAGGAACTCTATCTGACACGGGGCAGCGGCGACCCCGGCACCAGCTTCTTGATCGTCGGCGCCCACGATCCCTCTGGAGAGGCGGTCAGCCTGCAGGAGATGCACCAGGCGCTGGTCCGCGGTCTCTCCGCCGGATTCTGGGCTTCGATGGTCACGGGCCGCGATTCCGCGCCTATGCTCGAGGCCTCGGTCGAAGCTCTTCGGGACAACCAGGTCGTTGTACCCGAGGAGCACATCGACCCGCATCGCTACAACCCTTCCCGTGCCCGTGCCGTCCAAGCGTTCCTCGACGGGGAGACCGTCACACAGTTCACCTCGGACGGCGATGTGGTGTCGCTCTCCGTCCCGCTGACGGTCCCTCCCCGTAAGGAGGACGACAAGGCCGAGCCCGTAGAGCATCAAGCAGTACTGCTCATCACTCCGAGCAATGATGACGAGGATTCGAATCGCATCGTGTGCATGCGCGGAACCCGGATGGTCGTGCTCGATCGGCCGGTTCGCGACGTGCCGCTCGGCGCCATGCGATTCCAAGCCGTCCTCCTCGCGGGCCATGCCACCGGATCTGACAGCGCAGAGGCCAAGTCGGCCGAGGAGTTCCTCCGTACCGCCGAGCCACCAGAGCACAACGACTGGAAGCCGACCGAGGATCTGACGTCTACGTACGCGCGAGGAGCTGCCAGCCGTCTCAGAGAGTTCCGCAAGGCGATACTCGACTGTGCCCGCGCCACCATCCGACCGCAGGAGCCTGCGCTGACCGAGGAGACGCCGACCATCCTGCGGGATTTGATGAACCTAAATCCTCCCACGCCTCCTCGTAGCCCCGGCTATCCGACAGTCAGGAGCGCGACAGGAAACGTCATCGAGGGCGGCGCGTGGCGGATCAGAGTCGAACTAAAGCTGCCCGAGCGCGATCAGGCATGGCTTCTGCGCCCCGTTCTCCGCTTCGCCACCAGGTCGGGCCCCCGGCTTGACGTTGAATGGGCGAGTCTCACCCCGGAAGCACATTGTGAGGTAACCGACGCAGGCAACTTGAGGTGTGCGCCAGGGGCCAGATCTGCAGTCTTCACGGGGATGAGCGAAGTCTCCAGCCATCCTGTCGCAGCACGGATGGCGGTCGTCGAAGTGAATCTCAAGAGGGTGAAGGAGGACGCCAGGTGATGCGGATCTCCCCCTATCCGGTCGTGATCGGCGACGTGTCGTTAGAGGTGCGCGAGGCACGGTTGGACGACTTCCCTCTGCCGTACAACATGATCTCCAAGTCGCAACGCGTGGTG
This sequence comes from Nonomuraea sp. NPDC001684, assembly GCF_053596515.1. Classification (NCBI taxonomy): domain Bacteria; kingdom Bacillati; phylum Actinomycetota; class Actinomycetes; order Streptosporangiales; family Streptosporangiaceae; genus Nonomuraea; species Nonomuraea sp. NPDC001684. Next base: position 5,796 of record NZ_JBSFGJ010000089.1, on the reverse strand, counting down.
GCGCTCAACCAGATCGAACGCAGCGATTGGACGACGGCTCGGCTCGGCGTTCGGGTGCGCACGCCCGAGCACGAGCTGAACTCCGGGCCTTGGTTCCGAATCGAATGCCTCACAGTGTTGTCGGAACGTCGGACCAACGTGCGCCTCGCCATACCACTCATGATGGGAAGCAACGGTGAGTGGTCCGGTGAGGTGGAACTTCGCCATGATCAACATGTCGGACGGCCCGAACTCTCTGCACACCTGGTCGCCACCGTGGACGGAGTCCCCGGTCGGTTGATCGCAACCGCCGGCGATCCGTGGACGATCGACCTGCGGGCGCAAACACCCACACAACGCGACGAAATCACAGTGCGCTGGCTCGACTTCGCTGATGAGCGTAATCCCCACCTGCACCATCTCAAGTACGACCCCTGGACCGTGGAAACCGCCGGTGACGAGCCTGCCCTCTATCTAAACAGCGGCTTCGAGGGGCTGAAGGCCATGCTGGAGGAAAGGAGTTCCAAGGGCGCTGCACGCGAGGCGCGCGAGGCCCTCGCTGCCCAGATCACCATGAGCATGTGGAGTGCTCTGTTCAATACGGCCGTCCAGCGCACGAATGACAACGGGTCAGAATGGCCGACCGGATGGCACGGCGCAGTGCTGAGACGCATGGTGCCGGATCTTTTTCCCGATATCGCCCCTGATGACGCCTTGGCCGAAGTGGCCTATCGATACCGGACTGACGGTGGCGATCTGCAAGCGAGGGTCATGCACGCGGCCGCCAAACAGGCCCGTATGCCAAGAAATCTAGGGAGTCTCATCCGCGCGCTGCGCAACACCTTGCAGGAGAACGAGTGATCGGCATCCCCGAGCGACTCGCCCACTTGCCCAATGAGTTTGCGATCAAGCTCCTCAGTACTGCCGTCCTTCAGGAGCGGGAGGCGTTGCCGACAACGGCCATCGATCGAGTGGCGAAACCCGCATCGTGGCATGCCGAGCCGGTACGGCGTCTCGCGGACGAGGCGATGAAGCGCTTCGCCTCAGCAGCTCGAACATCCGCCGATGCCTGGCTGGCACCGATGCTGCATGCGACCCTGCGACTGACTCGGCGCCAAGCGGCAGACTCCGGTCTCTGGAACCATCTGGCTCTGCGCATCGCACCCGATTATGTGTTCTGGCGGCATCCGGGACGGCCCTCGCCCCGGCAGCCGGTTCCCATGGTCAACCGCGAGCGCTTCGTCGGCGCGTTCCACTCTCAGGCGTTCGCCCGACTGTGGTGGGCGGCGGAGCTGTTCCGCAACGGCGCGGACTATCGACCGGTGGTGATCGCCTGCGGGAATCAGGACATGCTCAACACCGCGCTCCGTATGGAGGTCATTCTGCATCGGCCTACGGCCCAGGCAATGCTCCACATGCTCTCCACCGACATCATTCGTACCGGTCGTGAGGTCAACGCTCTCGCCCAGGCCGTGAACGCGGCTGGCAGCACTCTCATGTACGAGGCACTGGCACCGGCCCCTGTCCCGGACGCGGATGCCTACTTGGACTGGATCGCAGAACTATCCGATGTGCTCGTACCATACGACTCGCTGCCGGACGGTCCCAATGACGGTCGTGTACCAGCTTCCGCAGTAGGCAGTCTTATTCCGCTCTTCAAGGACCTCTACGCCCAAGCACCGATCAGGGGACGCACGGACCAGGACCATGTCGTCAACGGCTCAAGTGAGTCCTGAGATGTCCTTCAGCAGTGTGGAGATCTGTGCGGGAGCCGGAGGACAAGCCGTGGGTTTGGAATCAGCCGGATTCAACCCTGTCGCACTCATTGACAATGATCCACATAGTTGCGCAACTTTGCGGGCGAACCGTCCGACCTGGCGGGTCCTGTCGACCGACCTCCGAGATTTCGTCGGCTCCGAGCACGACGGTGTACTCGATGTAGACCTGCTCTCCGGAGGTCTGCCGTCGGCGCCGTACACGGTGGCAGGCAAACAACATGGGGCGAATGACGAGCGTGACCTGCTCAAGGTCGCTATCTACCTGGCAATGGAGGTTCAGCCCCGCGCGATCCTCCTTGAGACCACGCCGACGCTGCTGACCAGCCCGAAGTTCAGCGCAAGCCGTGCTTTCGTGATGGAGGAGTTGGGGGACCTCGGCTATGCGATCGAGTGGAAGATTCTCGATGCCCAGGACTTCGGGGTCCCTCAAGCCCGCCGCAGCAGCGTTCTGATCGCCATGCGTTCTTCGTACTTTGCCCGTTTCAGCTGGCCGCAGTCTCAAGGACGAGCACCGACCGTCGGTGAGGCCCTGCAGGAATCGATGGCCGACAGAGGCTGGCCGATGGCGGCCGCGTGGGCTCGGCTAGCGGACAGGGTCGCCCCCACAATCGTCGGCGGGTCGAAGAACCACGGTGGCGCTGATCTCGGGCCAAGTCGGGCCAAACGGCAGTGGCTGGAGCTGGGCGTTGACGGCAGCAGCTTGGCCGATGACGTGCCCGCGCCGGATTTCGAGCTTCGGCCCGAACTCGGCCGCCATGGCATTCCGAAGATCACAGTTCAGCAGGCGGCGATCCTGCAGGGCTTCCCTCTAAATTGGCGGATCTGTGGCCGCAAGACGGCAGCGTACAGGCAGGTCGCGCAGGCATTTCCACCGCTTGTCGCTGCCGCGCTGGGCCGTCAGATCGCGTTCGCTCTCCTTGAGTGACCTGTCTGTTCGGGGACGTTGGCTTACCGCCCACCAAGCGATCTCGGTAAGGTGTCGGGCATGAGCACCCGTATCACCCGTCCCATCGACGTCATCGACCTTTTCGCCGGGTGCGGAGGTTTTACGCAGGGCTTCCATGAGTTCAACCCCGAGTCGGGGACGTCCTCCCCCTTCCGGACGGTCGGCGCGGTGGAAAAGGAGGTCGCAGCGGCTTCGACATACGCCGCAAACTTTGCTGACGAGGCGGGTGGTACTGATCACATTTTCGTAGGGAAGATCGAGAACTGGGATCCCGGAACAGTGGCATCAGGAGTAGATGTCATCCTCGGCGGCCCACCTTGCCAAGGCTTCTCCGGGCTAGGGAAGGAAGATCCGACCGATCCACGGAATCAGCTGTGGCGGGAGTACGCCAGGGTGGTCAAGGCTCTCCATCCCAAAATATTTGTGATTGAGAACGTGGACAGGTTCATGGTGCCTCCGCGTAGTCCCGACAGGGTACCCGAGTTCGCGCTCCTCGAGGCCGCCACAGATCCTGATGGAGAACTTCGAGACTACAAGTTGGAAGCGAAAGTTCTGAACGCAGCAGACTACGGCGTCCCACAAGCCCGTAAGCGGGCCATAATTCTGGCGACCCATCGCGATCTGATCGCTTCGCATCCGGAACGCCTGCCACTACAACACCCCGCACCCACCCATCGGGAGCAGAAGAAGAGCAAGGGCGATGAAGCCCTCTTCACGCTTGATGTGCTGAAGGACTGGGTGCCGGCTAGCACGGTTTTCAACGAGACCCCGCGTCAGCCGAGTACCACCCAGCTGCCGGAACGGCGCGGCAATCCTCTCGGAGTTGAGCTGCCAGGTTCGTTCCGCACCAGAGAGCTGCACATCGGCAGAAATCCGACGCAATTGTCCTTGGATCGCTACGCCGCTATCCCCGAAGGCGGGAATCGCCACGATCTGCGTCACTACCCGGAACTTACTACGGAAAGTTGGTTGAAGCACCGCACCGGCTCGGGCGACGTTATGGGGCGCTTGTACAGCGATAAACCCTCTGTGACGATTCGTACTGAGTTCTATAAACCGGAGAAAGGCCGGTATCTCCACCCCTCGGAGAACCGGCCGATCACCCATTTGGAAGCAGCCTTGCTCCAAGGCTTTCCGATGGACTTCCTGTGGTACGGATCAAAGACTCAGATCGCAACGCAGATCGGCAACGCGGTGCCTGTGGGCTTGGCGAAGGCCATCGCACAGGCTGTTTATGATTATCTCGTGGCCACCGGCGAAGTCCGCTGACCAGGCAGGTCAGCGGCCGACGAAACCCTTGAAACCTCCCAGTCTATACGCCATCTCTGTGCCGTCGTCACGAATCTCGATATAGAAGTCATTCCCAAGCGTATCGATACGGCGCTCGATTTCTTGGAGCGACAGGTTGAACCCGATCGATCCGGCGACCTGGCGAGCCGTGAGGAAATTGTTCTTCTCTCTGAGCACGCGGTAGATCGGATCGTACGCTATGCCCGCATTTACTTCTCGCCTATCTGCCGTGCGGTTGAGCGCAGCTGCTACGCTAAGCCCCACCGCCTTGGCGACAGGCGGCGGAAATGCGTTGCCGATCTGCCGGTATCTCATAGTCTTCCGGCCGGTGAACGTCCAGGAAAACTCGCCCTCATTCCATCCTTGCAAGCGAGCGACCATCTCACAGGTCAATTGTGGTCCAACTTGCTTACCACCGCTGAATACCTGGCCGGGATGGGGCGCGTCGTCAGCGATCGTCCAACCGTCCACCCTCATTTCAGCCCACGCTTTTTTGGAGCGGCTGGGGCCTAGATCGGCGCCGCCGTGCTTTTTGGAACCGCCCACGATCGTCGGCGCGATGCGGTTGGCCTGCTCTGCCCATTCTTGCGCACCTTCCCATCCGTTGGCGGAAATCAACGGCAGTAGAGTCTCGCCGACGCTGGGAGGAGGAACCTGCTTCTCGGGCCAGTGGAAGTATGCGAAATCTTCTGGCGCCATCGCGATGAGGATGAATCTTGGACGCAGTTGCGGAACGCCATAATCCGACGCTTGGAGGATTTTCCACTCCACGACGTAACCGAAGCCTTGGAGCCGGTCCAGCACGTGCTGACGATAGCCGGTGAACCGCGGCTCGCTCATACCGCGCACATTTTCCAGCATCAGCGCTCGCGGCCGGACGATTCCAACCTGTTCCACCGCCCACGCAAAGAGATCACGTTCGTCAGTCGCGCCAAGCTGCTTACCTGCGGAGCTGAAGGGCGGACATGGCACGCCGCCCGCCATGAGGTCGATCGGTTCACAACCCGGACCGGGAGTGTAGTCGGTCGGGTCAAACACCATGGGATCAGTGACATCGCCCTGGATGACCTTCCAGTACGGCCGGTTATACCTGATCGTGTTCACGGCGCCCTGGTCCAGCTCGACCATGATCTCGGGTTCGAAGCCGGCTCTCTCCAGACCGAGAGCTTGACCACCTGCTCCAACGCAGATCTCCAAGCTCCGAAGCGTTCGTCTGTCTTTGCACATCTATGCCCTCCCTTGCCTGGCCTAAGGCTACCGATGCCGACCGACAAAACCGGATATGAGGGCTGAGGTGCATGGAGACCTCGACCGTGCGGACTTGCGGAGGGATATACGTAGAACGGGGAAGATCAGCACGACACGATGGGTAGGCAGCTGCTCGAGTAGTTTGCCTGAAGCACGTCTTCCAAAGTCAGGGTTCGCAGACGGCAAGGTGCTCGACCACGTCGCGGGCGCGCGCTGGGGCCGTCGCCCTGCTCTAATCCGGTCGCGAGGCAGGTTGCACCATTATGGCCTTTACGGCAACGCGCTTGACCTGTATCACTGCTCGCTATGGCTGGAACGAACTGGATGTGCGGTTGCGTTCACGGGAATGGTGTACGAGTTTGACCTGATAACAGGCGCGGCGTCGTGAAATGGCGACGGCCATCGCGTGATCTTGCAAAAGTGATGGCCGGATCAGTCGGCCCAGACTCAGCTGTGCCTCAGAGCGTGTTTGAGAAGATCGTTTATGCACGGCGTGGCAGCATGACGGCCAGCTCGTGGGCGGCCAAGGTGGCCGAATGCCCCCGCAGCGCTACC
>NZ_JBSFGJ010000088.1:0-27506 GCF_053596515.1 Nonomuraea sp. NPDC001684 | reverse complement strand
AGCTGCGCTCGGTCACCGGCCGCCACATGGTGGCGCTGGGGGTGATGGCGGCGCTCACCTTCGCCCCGATCCCGGTGTTCGGGCCGATCTGGCTGGGGGCGGCGGGCTTCCTCGCCGGTCCGGTGCTGCTCGCCTTCCGCCCGCGGACGGCCTGGCCCCTGACGGCCGCGATCCTGGCCGCGGTCTGGACGGTCGCCTCCCTGTACGAGCTGCCCGGCCGCGTCAACATCACGGTGAGCACGCTCACCACCGGCGTGGTGGTCTACAGCCTCCTGCGCCTGGCCCAGCTGGCCAAGGAGCTGCACGCGGCCAGGGAGAGCCTGGCGCGGTCGGCCGTCGTCGAGGAGCGCCTGCGGGCCGCCCGCGACCTGCACGACCTGCTCGGCCACAGCCTGGCCGCCATCCTGCTCACCTGCGAGCTCGCCCGCCGCCTGCCCGACCCCGTCCGGGAGCTGGAGAACGTCGTCACCATGGCCGAGCACGCCCAGGACGACCTGCGCTCGGTCACCGGCGAGCAGCGCGAGCTGTCCTTCGCCGCCGAGGCCGAGTCGGCCGGGAAGGTGCTGGCGGCGGCCGGGGTCGAGGTCACTCTGCGGCTCGCGCACCCCGAGCTGCCGGCCGAGGTCGAGACCGTGCTCAGCACCGTGCTGCGCGAGGCCGTGACGAACGTCCTGCGCCACAGCGCCGCGCGCGCCTGCGTGATCTCCACCTCCGTGGCCGGCGGCGAGGTCGGGCTGCTCGTCCGCAACGACGGCGCGGGCACGGCGGCCGCCCGTCGCGGCTCGTCCGGGCTGGGCAACCTCACCACCCGCCTGGCCACGCTGGGCGGCCGGCTCACGACCGCCGCCGCGGACGGCTGGTTCCGGCTCGACGCGCGCGCCCCGCTAGATCCAGCCGGCCTCGGTGGCGATGCGCACGGCGTCGGTGCGGTTGCGCGCGTTTAGCTTGGCCACGATGGCCGTCAGGTAGTTGCGCACGGTCCCGGCGGTCAGGTGCAGCCGCCGGGCGATGTCGGGGGCCTCGGCGCCGCCCGCCACCAGCCGCAGCACGTCGGCCTCGCGCGGCGTGAGCGGGTTGTCGGCCAGGTCCCAGGCGGTGACCGCGAGCGACGGGTCGAGCACCCGGCCGCCCCGGGTGACCTCCCTGATCGCCGCGACCAGGTCCTCCGGCGGCGCGGTCTTCAGCAGGAAGCCGTCCACCTGGGCGGTCAGGGCCCGCTTGAGATGGCCGGGTTTGCCGTAGGCGGTGAGCATGAGCGTGCGGCACGAGGGCACCCTGGCCCGGATCTCCGCCGCGGCGGCCAGCCCGTCGAGGGTGCCGGGCATGTCGATGTCCAGCACGGCCACGTCCGGCCGGTGCGCGGCGGCCGACGCCAGGGCCGCGTCACCGGACTCGACCGCGGCCACGATCTCGAAGTCGGCCTCCAGGCCGAGCAGGGTCGCGAGCGCGTGCCTGATCACGGCCTGGTCCTCGGCCAGAAGTACGCGAATCATCGGACATGTCTATCAGTCGGCGCGCAGCACCCGGTCGTACAGGTCCAGGTAGCGGTCGGCCATCACGCCGGGCGAGAAGCGGCGCCGGGCCTCGCGGCGGCACTCCTCCGGATCGATCTCGTCCACCCTCTGGACGTACTCGGCCAGCTCCTCCTCGGTGTCGGCGAGGAAGCCGGTGCGGCCGTGGTCGATGATCTCGGGCAGGCAGCCGCGGCGCAGGCCCACCGGCGGCACCCCGAGCGCCAGGGCCTCGACGACCGCCGTGCCGCCCGGCTCGTCCCACTGGATGGGGAAGAGCGCGGCACGGGCCGAGGCGTACAGCTCGTCCCTTTCCTGGCCGCCGACCGCGCCGACCCACCTGACCAGGTCGCCGTCGAGGTAGCGGGACACCTGGTCGAGGTGGTAGCGCACGTCGGGGTGGCTGTGCAGCGGGTGGTAGGGGTCCTGCAGGACGACGTCCAGCTCGGCCTGGCTGTCCCGGCCGCAGACCGGGCCGGCCACGACCAGCGGCAGGCCGAGTTTCTGGCAGATGCGGGCGGCCACGTGCTGGCCCTTGAGCCCGCAGATCCGTCCCATGATCACCAGGTGCTCGCCGCGCTCGGCGCGGACGTCCTGGCCGGCCAGCGGCGTGGCCAGGTGGACGGCGCCCAGCGAGGCCGCGCGCAGAGCCTCCGGGGCGCGGGCGAGCTGCGAGTCCGACACCCCGTTGACCGCGATCGAGCGCGGGAAGGCGCCGTAGAACGCCGGGTGCTTGCGCAGGTCCCAGTGGAGGGTGTGGAGGACCGGCGGCCCGCCCAGCGCGGCCAGCACCGCCGGCCCGACGACCTCCACGTGGTCGTGCACGAGGTCGATGTCGTCGCGGCCGCGCAGCTCGGCGGCCACCCGCGCCTGGTGCGCGTGCGCGATCCCCATGACCTGGTTGTACGGCTTCTGCAACTCCGCGAACTGGCCCTCGTCGTAGACGGCGATCAGCTCGTCGGCCTCCAGCGTGCTCGACGCGACGGAGGCCAGCACGACCTCGACGCCGCGTTCGCGCAGCGCGGGGACCAGGGTGGCGACCACGTTCTCGATTCCGCCGTAGCCGGGCGGCGGGACCGCCAGCCACGGTCCCGCGTTGATCAGCACCTTCACGCGACGTCCTCCTCCAGCATGAGCGAGGCGAGCGGCGGCCGTTCCGCCACTCCCACGTCCACCAGGCCGGCCCGCCCGTCGAGGCCGAACTGCAGCAGCGTGTGAGCCGGGGGCACCGAGGACACCACGCGGCCCTGGCGTTCCAGCCGGGACCACGCGGTGAGCATGATCTGCCCGGCCATCCGGCCGAGCGCGTGCACGGACTGATGGCCGTGCGCGCGGGAGCCCAGGTCCACCTGGGCCATGGCGTCGAGTCCCACCAGTTGGAGGAGGTCGACGAGGAGGCCGAACTCCACGCCGTACTCGGTGACGAAGGGGACCTGTTCCAGCACGTCGCGCCGGGCGGCGTACTCGCCGCCGAGGGGTTGGCGAAAGCCCGCCAGCTCCGGCCAGAACAGGTTGAGCAGGGGCCTGGCCACCAGCTCGGTGACCCGGCCGCCCGCGCCGCGCCGGGGCACGCCGTCCTCGCCCGTGAAGGGCCGTTCGTACGTGGCCTTGACGAAATGGGTGCCCGGGTTCACCAGCAGCGGACCGACCAGCCCCGACACGAAATGCGCGCCGAAGTTGAGCAGGTCCGAGTCGACGAACGCGACGATGTCGCCGTGGGAGGCGGCCAGGCCCTTCCACAGCGCCTCCCCCTTGCCCGACAGGCGCGGCAGGTGGGGCAGCACCTCGTTCTGCGCCACGACGCGCGCGCCCGCCGCGCGTGCCCGTTCCGCCGTCGCGTCGGTGGAGTTGGAGTCGACGACGAGGATCTCGTCGACGAGTGGCGCCTGCTCCACCAGTTCACGTCTGATCACGGTGACGATGTCCCCGACCGTGCGCTCTTCGTCGCGCGCCGGCAGGACGACGCTCACCGTTGTGTTGCCCTTGGCCTCGATTAAGGCATCCACCGGCCATTCCGCGGCCGTACTGGAATGCGGGCCGCACCACTCCTGGGCCCTGGCAAAGGCTCGCACATCTGTCTCCATGCAGTCAGCCCCATCTCATAGGGGCACGACCCCTGCCCGATCTATGCGCCTTCGAACATCCTTGTTTGTTAACCCCTAGACGTGGCATATGTCGGGTTGTGTCCCCAATTACCCGTGTCGGCATCATTGGTGCCGGAAATGTCGCCGCTCGCCACGCAGATGTCCTGTCCGGCTTCCCCGATGTGACGATTGCCGGGGTGGCCGACACCGATCTCCACAAGGCTGAGGCGTTGGCCTCCGCGCACGGCGCCCCCGCCTACGGCGACCATGCCGGCCTGCTGGAGGCCGGCGGTCTCGACGCTGTCTACGTCTGTGTGCCTCCTTTCGCGCACGGTAACCCTGAAAACGACGTCTTGTCGTGCAATCTCCCGATTTTTGTGGAAAAACCCCTTTCTCTCGACCTCAAAACCGCAGAAAACATCGCAGCCGAAATCGACCGGCGCGGGCTGCCGTCCGCCGTCGGCCACCACTGGCGCTACCTCGACATCGTCGACCGGGCCCGGGAACGGCTCGACGGCCGTCCCGTGCAGCTCGCGCTCGGGCACTGGCTGGACAAGGTGCCGCCGGTCGGCTGGTGGCTGAAGGCGAGCATGTCGGGCGGCCAGATCCTGGAGCAGGCGGTCCACGTCCTGGACCTGGCCAGGCTGCTGGTGGGCGAGGTGTCGATGGTGCACGCCGTACCGGCCGGGAACGCGGTGGACGGCGAGATCGACCGGGCCACGTCGGCCGTCATGAGCTTCGCGGGCGGCGCGACCGGCCTGCTGGCCACCTCCTGCCTGCTGCGCCACAAGCACCGGGTGGGGCTGGAGGTGTGCGCCGACGGCATCGCGCTGGAGCTCAGCGAGACCCGGCTGCTCGTGGACGGCGAGGAGGCCGTCGAGGACGGCGGGCACGCCAAGACCCTCGTGGACCGCGCGTTCATCGACGCGGTGCGCGGGAAGGACGCCGACGTGCGCGCGCCGTACGGCGAAGCCCTGCGAACCCACCGCCTGGCCGTCGCGCTGGCGCGCTCCGCGGCGGAACGGAGGCCGGTGATGCTGGATGACTGAGGCGACGAGCACGATCCTGAGCATCGAGGCGCCCGGCGAGGTGTGCCTGGTCGAGGAGAAGCTGCCCGGCCTGCCCGACGGCGGGTTCATGGTCGCCACCACGCACAGCGGCGTCTCGGCGGGCACCGAGCTGACCTATCTCAAGGGCGCCAACCCCTACCTCACCTCGGCCTGGGACCCGGCGCTCGGGCTGTTCCTGCCGGGCACGCCGTCGGTGGCGTACCCGGTGCGCGGCATCGGCTACATGCAGGTGGGCGTGGTCGCCGAGACCCGCACGCGGGCCGTGGCCGAGGGCGCCCGGGTGGCCATGGCCTACGGCCACCGCACGGCGTACGTGGCCGACCCGATGGCCGACCGGTTCGTCGTGCTGCCCGGCGACCTCGACCCGCTGCTCGGCATCTACGTCGCCCACATGGGCCCGATCTGCGCCAACGGCCTGCTGCACGCGGCCGCCGACCTGCACGGCCCGGCCGTCCAGCACCTGGGCGACGGCGTGCGCGGTCGCCGCGTCGCGGTGGTCGGGGCGGGCGTGGTGGGGCTGCTGACCGCGTCCTTCGCCCTGTCCTGCGGGGCCGCCGAGGTGGTGGTCGTGGACGAGACCCGGGCCAGGCTCGCGGTGGCCGAGGCGATCGGCACGCAGGTCCTGGCCGCCCCCGACGACGACCCGGCGGTGACGCTGAAGCGCCGCTGGCGGCACGCCCCGGGCGACCGCGGCGCGGACCTGGTCTTCCAGTGCCGCGGTCAACCGCGGGCGCTGGCCCTGGGGCTGCGGCTGCTGCGCCCGCAGGGCACGCTGATCGACCTCGCGTTCTACACCCAGGGCGCCGACGAGGTGCGGCTCGGCGAGGAGTTCCACCACAACGGGCTGGCGCTGCGCTGCGCCCAGATCGGCCGGGTGCCGCGCGGCCTCGCGCACGCCTGGGACCGGGAACGCCTGTCGCACGAGACGATCGGCCTGCTCAGGGAGCGCGGGAGGCTGCTACGCGAGCACCTGGTCACCGACGTCGTCGGCTTCGGGGAGGCCCCCGAACTTCTGACCGATCTCGCGGCCCGACGGCGGCAGGCCGTCCAGGCCGTGCTCAGCCACGACGTCGAGGATGAGGGCCGCTGACCAGCTGAAGTCCCGGCACCCGTGCCCGCGCAGCGTGAACGGGTTGAAGTACTCGCGGAAGCCGGAGTGGGCGACGGCGTGGATCATGCCCTCGGCGAGCAGGTCGGCCAGGTCGGGACGGCGGTCCCGGAGCCCCTGCCAGACCAGCCAGGTCAGGTTGATCCAGCTCGGCCCGCGCCAGTAGCGGGCCGGGTCGAACTCGGCCGTGGCCGGGGCGTGGCTGGGCAGCACGCCGTCCTTGAGCGAGAACTTGTCCAGGGCCGTGCCGATCAGCGCCTCGGCGATCTCCGGCGGCAGCCCCGGGAGCATGAGCGGCACCAGGCCGGCGGCGCTGCCCGAGCGGATCAGCCGGCCGGTGCGCAGGTCGCGGGGGCGGAAGTGGCCGTCCTGGTAGAGGTGGTCGACCATGGCGGCGGTGACGGCGGCGGCCTCGCGCCGGTGGGGGCCGGGGTCGTGGCCGCACACCTGCGCGATCTCGGCGAGCGCCGACTCGGCCACGCCGTACGCGGCGTTGAACAGCGGGTCCTCGATCTCGAACGAGCCGGCCCGCCGGTAGCCGCTGTCGCGGTAGGCGCCGGCCAGGGCGACGTACCGCTCGTAGTCGCGGTCGGTGGGGCGCTCGTCGGCGCTGACGGTGTTGAGGTCCCGGCGGACGAAGCCCGTCGCGCCGGTCTCGACCGCCCGCAGCGGAAGGTCCCAGGCCGGGCTGTTGTCCATGCCCGACTCCCACGGGTGGACGATCGAGATCAGGCCCTCGGGCGAGCGACGGGAGGCGCGCAGGAACTCCTGCTGGGCGACGAGCTTGGGATAGATCCTGGCCAGGAACGCCGGGTCGGGCTCGGCCTGGTGCACCTTCCAGGCGGCCAGCGCGTGCACGGGCGGCTGCACGATGCCGGAGGTCGCCGAGCCGGACGGCGCGCGGGCGCCCCAGAACTGCGGGCCGGGGAAGTAGGCGCCCTCGGGCACGACGGGGTTGAACACGATGTGCGGCACCCGGCCGTCGGCCCACTGGGCGCCGAACAGCGACAGCAGCTCCGCCCTGGCCCGCCGCGGCGACCAGCGGGCGTTGCCGATCGCGATGAAGGCGGAGTCCCAGCTCCACTGGTGGGGGTACAGACGGCGGGAGGGAACCGTGTGGCTGCCGTCCCAGTTGGCGACGAGCACGCGTACGGCGTCGCGGAGGATCACAGGAATTTCCTGATGAAGGCCGCCGTCTGCGGGAGCACGATCTCGGGCTCGCCCCGCAGCCGGCATTCGAGGGCGAGGTAGCCGTCGAAGCCGACGGCGTCGAGCGTGGCGAGCTGCGCGCCCCAGTCGAGGTGGCCGGTGCCGGGCTGGTTCCTGTTGGACTCGCTGATCTGCATGTGCGCGAGGTACGGGGCCGCCTCCACCAGGGCCCGGCAGGGGTCGTCCTCCTCGATGTTCATGTGGTAGGTGTCGCCGACGATCCTGATCGAGTCCATCGAGCAGTACGAGACCGCGTCGGCCAGCGTGTTGACCATGTGGTTCTCGTACCGGTTGAGGGGTTCGAGCATGATCAGCACGCCGTTGCGCTGGGCGTGCTCGCCAAGGATGCCCAGCGCCTCGGCCAGCACCTCCCGGTCGTCCGCGGCGGTGCGCGGCGGCTCGAACGGCGGCAGCCGGAGCGAGAACTGGCCCCACGAGGCCGGGGTCATGACGCCGATGCCGCCCAGCTCGGCGATCACCGTGAGCTGCGACCTGAGCTGCTGGATGGCGTCCTTGCGCTTGGCCGGGTCGAAGTCGCCGATGAAGTGCGGCATCTCGACGCACACCGTCGGCATCACGACGCCGTCGGCCAGCGCCCGCTTGAGCTCGGTCAGCCGGCCGGCGAAGTGGAAGTCGCCCTTCCCCCTCAGCTCGATCGCGTCGAACCCGGCCTCCACCGCGAACGCGAACTTCTCCTGCAGGCTGCGGCCGGGCAGAAGCTGCTCCTGGGCGGCGAGCTTCATCGTGACTCCTCGAAGGTGAAGACGAGCTGGAGCACCTCGGACTGGTGCTTGTCGATCAGGTCGAACGCCTCGGCCGCCTGCTCGACCGGCACGAGGTGGGTGACCAGGTCGCCGACCTCGACCTCGCCCCGGTGTACGAGCTCCATGAACGTGCGCTGGAGGCGTTCGACGTCCCAGCGGTGGGCCAGCCAGGAGGCGACGCCGCCGATCTGGGAGGAGACGAGCTGCACCTGGTTGTGGTGGAACTCCTCGCCCAGCCGCAGCCCGATGCCGTCGCCCTGGTAGAAGCCGGCCGCGACGACCCGGCCGCCCTTGCGCACGCTCCTGATGGCCTCTTGCAGGCCCAGGTGGTTGCCGCTGAGCTCGATCGCGGTGTCGGCGCCCTCGATGCGCTTGCGCAGGAACTCGGCGACCGACCCCGACCGCACGTCGAACGTCTCGGCGGCGCCGAACTTCCTGGCGAGTTCGAGCCGGTCGGGGATGGCGTCGGCGGCCACCACCCGGGCGCCGCTGAGCACCGCCATGCGGGTGGCGAGCAGGCCGATGACGCCCTGGCCGAAGATCGCGACCTGGTCGCCCAGGTGCACGTCGGCGGCGTGGACGGCGTTGAGCGCGATGGCTCCGACCCGGGCGAAGACGCCCGCGACGGGGTCGGCCCCCGGCGGCAGGATGTGCCCGGCCAGCTTCTCGGCGGGGACGACGGCCTCGGCGCGGTGGCCCCAGATGCCCCACACGAGGCTGCCGACGGGCGGCTCGGCGACGTCGGGAGCCGCCTCCACCACCTCGCCGACCTCCTGGTAGCCCCAGCCGGACAGGGGGTAGGCGTGCGTCTGGCCTTCGAGGAAGAGCCGGCGCTCGGTGTCCCACTTACGGGTGAGGTAGGGATTGGTGCCGCGATATGCGGTCAGCTCGGTGCCCGCGGAGACCCCGGAATAGAGGGTCCGCACCCGGACGGAGCCCGGCACGAGTTCGGCGGGCGACTCCAGGCTGACGCTGACACGGCCTGGCTCTTGGAAGGTGATGACGCGCATACCCCACACTTACGCTTTTTGATCAATCAAAAGTCAGAGATTTAGTGTTTGTTTGCACACCATAGTTGCGCTCGAAACACTCGTAAGTCTACGACTTCCGTCGATCGCGGCCGATGGAATCCAGGTTTCCGGTAGGGCGCGTTCTGGAAAGAGACCTTACCGACATGTCACGCCCCGTCTGTCCACCTGATCCGGAAGCGCCAGAAGTGCTTGCCCGGGCAGCAGCCGGATGACCGAAATGACATCAGACCAGATCGTTTCGAGGTGGGCGTCCGTGATCGGTTCTGGGGAAGATTTGCCGGAACGCCGAGCAACCTTTTACCGAAGGCCCTGGTGACGTGCGGCGGCGGCACGGCGAGAGAACGGACCGGTCTCGTTCTCGCCTACGCCAGGTGCCTGCCCCTTATCTACGGGTAAGTGCGGCATATCCCCAACCAGAGGAGCGTGCCATGCCGAACCGGGTCACCGCCGTCCTCTCCGTCGCACTGCTGGCCTCGGCCGCCCTCACGGCCTGCGGCGACGGCGGCGAGCAGCAGTCCGGCGCCAACCAGATCACCGTCTGGACCGAGGAGAACCTCGGCGACCGGATGGCCGTGCAGAACCAGATCATCGCCGAGTTCACCAGGAAGACCGGGATCAAGGTGAAGCTGGTCGGCGTCGGGGAGGACCAGTTCAGCCAGACCGTGACGGCCGCCGCCGCCGCGGACGACCTCCCCGACGTCATCGGCGCGCTGCCGCTGGCCTCCGTCCGCGAGCTGGAGGCCAACGACCTGCTGGACACCGAGACGCCGGGCCGGATCGTGGACGGGCTCGGCAGGGACTCCTTCTCGCCGCGCGCGCTCGAACTGGACTCCTCGGGCGGCAGGCTGCTGGCCGTGCCCAGCGACGGGTGGGCGCAGCTCCTGCTCTACCGCAAGGACCTGTTCGACAAGGCCGGGCTGGCGCCGCCGGACAGCTACGAGGCGCTGGAGGCGGCGGCGGCGAAGCTGAACGCGGGTGGGGTGGCGGGCATCACGCTGGCGATCGCGCCCAAGGACTCCTTCACCGCGCAGAGCTTCGAGCACGTGGCGCTGGCGAACGGCTGCCAACTGGTCGACAATTCCGGAAATGTCGCGCTCGACAGCCCACAGTGCGTGAAAGCCTTCGATTTCTACGCAAAGCTGGCGAAGAACTACTCGGTCAAGGGCAAACAGGACGTCGACTCCACCAGGGCCACGTACTTCTCCGGGAAGGCGGCCATGATGATCTGGTCGTCGTTCATCCTCGACGAGCTGGCGGGGCTGCGTAAGGACGCGCTGCCGAGCTGCGCCGAGTGCCGCGCCGACCCCGAGTGGCTGGCGAAGAACACCGGCGTGGTCACGGCGCTGAAGGGCCCCGGCGCGAGCGCGCCCGCCCAGTACGGCGAGATCGTCTCCTGGGCGGTGCTGCGCGGCGCCGCCGCCGATCCGGCCGCCAAGTTCGTCAGGTACATGATGGACGAGGGCTACGAGCGCTGGATCGGGATGGCGCCCGAGGGCAAGTTCCCCACCCGCAAGGGCTTCGCCGACAAGTGGAAGAAGCTGCCCGCGGGCGTGGACGCCAAGAAGCCGCTGTCGGAGGTCTATCCGGCCGACGTGCTCGACGCGCTGCGCCGCAGCCCCGACACCTTCGCCCGCTGGGGCATCCCGCAGGGCCAGGGCAAGCTGGTCGGCGCCACGATGGGCGAGCTGCCCGTGCCCAAGGCCCTGAGCCAGGTGGCCGACGGCTCGCTGACCCCGCAGGCCGCCGCCGTCCAGGCCAAGAAGGACGTGGAGACCATCAAGCGCGGGATCCGGCAATGAGCGCACCCCGCACCCTGCGGCAGCGGGAAGGGCGGGCCGGGCTGGCGTTGATCTCGCCCACGCTGGTCATCACGCTGGTCGTGGTGGTGCTGCCGCTGCTGTGGGCGATCATGCTGGCCTTCCAGGACGTACGGCTGATCAACATCCGCCGGGCCGGCGTCTTCGGGCACTACACGCTGGAGAACTTCACGTACGTGATCTCCGAGCCGGGCTTCTGGGCGTCTCTGGCCAACACCCTGATCTACACGGTGGCCGGCACGGCGTTGTCGATCGCGATCGGCCTGGTGACCGCGCTCGCCCTGCGCGACCGGTTCCCCGGCCGCACCCTGGTCAGGGCCTCGATCCTGATCCCGTACGTGGCGCCGGTGGTGGCCGTGGCCTTCCTGTGGGAGACCATGCTGAACCCCCAGTACGGCATCGTGAACACCTGGCTGAAGGAGCCGATCGCCTTCCTCACCCAGGCCCAGGGCGACTTCCTGGGGCTGAAGGTGCCGGTCGCGCTGCTCACGGTGATCGCGTTCGAGGCGTGGCGGTACTTCCCGTTCGCGTTCCTGTTCATCCTGGCCCGGCTGCAGGCGCTGCCGGCCGAGCTGGAGGAGGCCGCGGTCGTGGACGGCGCCACCCCCACCCAGCGCTTCCGGCACGTGATCATGCCGCAGCTCTGGCGCATCGTGGCGCTGCTGGCGGTGCTGCGGTTCGTGTTCACCTTCACCAAGTTCGACGACGTCTACCTGCTGACCGGCGGCGGCGCCGGCACCGAGGTGGTCAGCGTGCGCGTCTACAACTTCCTGACCGCCCGCGACGACATCGGCGCCTCGGCCGCGCAGGCGATCGTGCTGGCCGTCGTCCTCGTCGTGCTGCTGGCCGTGTACCTGCGCTTCTTCTCGGGAGGCGACCGTGAGCAGGGATAGGTTCGAGCGCGCGCTGTTCGCGGCGCTGCGGCCCGTGGTCATCGTGTTCCTCTTCGCCGTCACCGGGCTGCCGTTCCTGTACATGGTGACGCTGTCCGTACGGGACATCCAGGAGCTCATCCTGGAGCCCGGCTCGGTGTGGCCGCGGCACTTCACCCTGGACACGTACGTGAACGTGCTGACCACGCAGGGGTTCCTCACGTTCATCAGGAACAGCGCGGTCGTGGCGGTCGCCTCGGTGGCCGCCACGCTGCTGATCTCGATCCCGGGCGCCTACGCCGTCGCGCGGCTGCGCTTCTTCGGCCGGCGGCAGGTGCACTTCCTGTTCCTCGCCGTCTACCTGTTCCCGGCGATCGTGCTGGCCATCCCCCTGTTCGTGCTGTTCACCATGCTGGGCCTCAGGGGATCTCTGGTCGGACTGATCCTGGTTTATATCGCGCAGACCGTGCCCGTCACGGTATACATGCTGCGCAACTACTTCGAGACCGTGCCGCAGAGCGTGGAGGAGGCGGCCGCGATCGACGGCTGCTCGCGGCTGTCGACCATCTGGCGGGTGGTGCTGCCACTGTCCAAGCCCGCGCTCATGGCAACCGGCCTCTACGCGTTCATGATCGCGTGGAACGAGTTCCTGTTCGCCCTGCTGTTCCTCGTGGAGCGGCGGGAGAGCTGGACGGTCTCCCTGGGGCTCTCTCAGCTGGCGGGGAGCATAGAGATCCCCACGACGGTGCTGATGGCAGGATCCGTGGTGCTGACGCTGCCCATCGTGATCGTGTTCTTCGCCAGTGAACGCCTGCTGACGGAGGGCCTCACGGCAGGAGCGGAGAAGGGATAGACATGCTGACGGCAGGGCAGGTCCTCCAGCTCATCCGCGATGGCTCCTGCCGTACCCGCAAAGACCTGATCGAGTTCACCGGCCTGTCCCGGTCGACCGTCACCGACCGGGTCGACCGGCTCATCGCCGCCGGCTACCTGCACGAGTCCGGCGTCGGCGCCTCGGGCGGCGGCCGGCCGCCCTCGGTGCTCGACGTCGACGCCGCCCGGCGGCTGATCCTCGTGGCCGACCTGGGCGCCACCCACGCCAGGGTGGCGCTCACCGACCTCGCCGCCCGTCCGATGGCCGAGGAACGCGCCGAGATGCGCATCGACCGCGGGCCCGAGCCCGTGCTGACGTGGGTGCGCGAGGCGTTCCAGCGCCTGCTGGACAGGGCCGGGCGGCCGGCGGGCGACGTGTGCGGCATCGGGCTCGACCTGCCCGGCTCGGTCGACCACACCGGCGGACGGGTGATCAGGTCGTTCCTGATGCCGGGCTGGGACGACCACCCGATCAGGGAGGCCGTCGGGCGCACGTACGACGTGCCCGTCCTGGTGGAGAACGACGCCAACGCGATGGCCCTCGGCGAGTGGTGGTCGTCCTGGCGGGAGACCGACTCGCTGATCCTGGTCAAGGTGTCCACCGGCATCGGCACCGGCATCGTCCTCGACGGGCGGATCTACCGGGGCGTCGAGGAGGCCGCGGGCAACATCGGGCACGTCCGCATCCGGGAGACCGACGACCGGGTGTGCACCTGCGGCTCACGCGGCTGCGTGGCCTCCCTGGCCAGCGGGCACGCGCTCGCGGCCGACCTGGGCCGGGAGACCAGCCGCGACGTCGTGCGCCTGGTGCAGGCCGGCGACCCGGCGGCGATCGCGCGCGTCCAGGAGGCGGGCCGCACGCTGGGCGTGGTGCTGGCCACCGCGGTCAGCCTGCTCAACCCCGGCGTGCTGGTGCTGGCCGGGGACATGGCCCAGACGGAGGAGCACTACCTGACCGGGATCAGGGAGATCGTCTACCGGCGGAGCCTGCCGTACACGACGCGCAACCTGGAGATCGTCACCAGCAGGCTCGGCGACCGGGCCGGGATCGTGGGCATGGCGGTGATCGTGATGGAGCACGTGCTCTCCCCCGCGTCCGTGGACGCCGCGCTGGCCGCCGTCGGCTGATCAGGCCAGCGCGCGCGGCAGGGCGGTGGCGGCCTCGGTGAGCGAGGGGCCGTACCAGGTCAGCAGGCGGCCGCTGACCAGCGCGCAGTCCAGGCCGGGGAACGCCTCGGGGCCGTCGTCCGCGCTGAAGGCGTAGGGCTCGTCGGGCAGCACGACCAGGTCGGGGCGGTTGCCGGTCAGCTCGGGCAGGGGGATCTTCGGGTAGCGGTCGGGGTGGGCGGCGTACAGGTTGTCCACGCCGAGGTGGCGCAGCACGTCCCCGGTGAAGGTGTCGCGGCCCACGACCATCCAGGGGCGGCGCCAGATCGGGACGATCGCGGTGCGGCGCGGGCCGTCCGCCGGGGCTCCCCACGCCTGGCGGGCCTCCGCCAGCCAGTCCGGGCGGTCCGTCCGGCAGGCGTGCGCGAACATGCGCTCCAGCGAGGCGAACGCCTGCTCCAGCGTCTCGATCCTGGTCACCCACACCGCCACGCCCGCCTCGCGCAGGGCCTCGACGTCGGGCGCGCGGTTCTCCTCGGCGTTGGCCAGGACGACGTCCGGGCGCAGGCGCAGGACGGCGTCGAGGTCGGGGTTCTTGGTGCCCCTGACCCGGGCCACGTCCAGGTCCGCCGGGTGCGTGCACCAGTCCGTCGCCCCGACCAGCGCCTCCGGGACGGTCGCCGCCACGGACTCGGTCAGCGACGGCACCAGCGACACGATCCGCCGGACGGTCTGGGGTACCTCCACAGGGATCCCTGTGTCATCGTGGACCACGGCACCACCTTAGGTTGCGTTTTCCTGAAATATGCGTAGCACCACTCTTATGTCGGTATAGATCCGTAGAATCCCGGTAAAGATCGTTAAAACTGTGTGATCGGGGGCTCGACGGTTGGAGCACGAGGCATCGGATTTCGATCCGAACACGCCGAACGTGGCACGGCTCTACGACTACTACCTCGGCGGCAAGGATCACTTCCCGGTCGACCGCCAGGCGGCCGAGCGCATCCTCGCGGTGGCGCCCGAGGTACGGGCGGCGGCGCGGGCCAACCGCGCCTTCCTCGGCCGCGCCGTACGCCACCTCGCCGAGTCCGGGATCAGGCAGTTCCTCGACATCGGCACGGGGCTGCCGACCCAGGGGAACGTGCACGAGGTGGCCGCCAAGGTC
Organism: Nonomuraea sp. NPDC001684; assembly: GCF_053596515.1. NCBI lineage: Bacteria > Bacillati > Actinomycetota > Actinomycetes > Streptosporangiales > Streptosporangiaceae > Nonomuraea > Nonomuraea sp. NPDC001684. Next base: position 12,895 of record NZ_JBSFGJ010000088.1, on the reverse strand, counting down.
GCCCCGGGCTCCCGCGTCGTCTACGTCGACCGTGACCCCGTGGTGCTGGTGCACGCCAGGGCGCTGCTCACCGGCCACGGCGAGGACACCACGGTGGTCGAGGGCGACCTGCGCAACCCGGGCGACATCCTGCGCGACCCGGAGGTGCTGCGGACCATCGACTTCAGCCGGCCGGTCGCCGTGCTGCTGGTGGCGATCATGCACTTCATCGAGGAGTCCGACGACCCGGAGCGGATTTTGAAGACCCTGCGTGAGGCCATGGCGCCGGGTAGTTACCTGGTCATGTCCCACGGCACCAGCGACGCCCGTCCCGACGCGGTCAGCGCGGGCACCGAGGTCTACCGCAACGCCACCGCGCGGCTGGCGCTGCGCAGCCGGGCCAGGATCAGGGAGCTGTTCGAGGGGTTCGAGCTGGTGGAGCCCGGTCTGGTGTGGCTGCCCGAATGGCATCCCGACCAGGCGGACACGATCGACTTCATGGACCGCCCCGAGTCGTCGCTCATCGTGTGCGGCGTGGCCAGGAAGGTCTAGGACGCGCCCATGGACCTCGGCCTCGCCGTCCCGCAGTACGGCAGGTTCGCCGCGCTGGGCAGCGTGAGGCGGGTGGCCCGCGAGGCCGAGGCGATGGGGTTCGCCGGCCTGTGGGCGGGCGACCGGCTGCTGACGCCGCTGCGGCCCCAGGACCGCTATCCCGGGGGCGACGGCAGCGTGCCTGAGGCTCATCGGGTGTTCCTCGACCCGTTCGCGGTGCTGGCGGTGGCCGCGTCCGTGACCTCGTCGGTCCGGCTGGGAACCAGCGCGCTCAACGCCTGCTGGTACCCCCCGCCGGTGCTGGCCCGCTCGCTCACCACGATCGACCACCTGAGCGGCGGCCGGCTGGCGGCGGGCCTCGGCCTCGGCTGGTCCTCCGACGAGTACGCCGCCGTCGGGGTGCCATGGAAGGGGCGGGCCGAACGTTACGAGGCCACCCTCGACGCCCTGGAGGCGATCTGGGGCGCGGACCCCGTGACGTTCGAGCACGAGCTGTGGACGATCGCGCCCAGTCACATCGACCCCAAGCCGGCCCGCCGCCCGCCGCTGCTGCTGGCCGGGTTCGCCGCGGAGGCGTTGCGCCGGATCGGGCGCAGGGGCGACGGCTGGCTGACGGCTGCGCTGCCCGTGCCCGTGCTCCTGTCGATGTGGGAGACGGTCAGGGAGAGCGCCGAGCAGGCCGGACGCGATCCCGACGCCCTACGCATGATCCTGCGCTCCAACCCCGTGATCACCCCCGACGGCGCCCCGCCGCGGAGCGGCACGGTGGCCGAGATCGCGGCGTACCTGTCGCAGGCGGCGGAGGCCGGGGTCCACGAGGTCATCCTGGACCTCCAGCACACCGCCGCCGACGACGACCACCTGCTGGAGCTGGCCGCCGACTTCCGCGAGCGTCTCGGCGCGGTTTGAGCGCGGCTTGAGCGCGGCTTGAGCGCGGGTTACTTGAGCGCGGAGAGCGCGCCCTCGTAGTCGGGCTCCTGGGTGATCTCGGGCACCAGCTCGGAGTAGACCACGTTGTCGTCGGCGTCGATCACGACGACCGCGCGCGCGGCCAGGCCGGCCAGCGGGCCCGACTCCTGGGCCACGCCGTAGTCGGTGAGGAACTCGCGCCCGCGCATGAGCGACAGCATGGTCACCTTGTCCAGGCCCTCGGCGCCGCAGAACCGGTTCTGGGCGAAGGGCAGGTCGGCCGAGACGCAGAGCACGACGGCGTCGGGGTGCTCGGACGCGACCTGGTTGAAGCGGCGCACGGAGGCCGCGCAGACGCCGGTGTCGACGCTAGGGAAGATGTTGAGCACCTTGGTCTTGCCGGCGAAGTCGGCCAGCGTGCGGTCGGACAGGTCGGTGCCGACCAGCTTGAAGGCGGGCGCGGCGTCGCCGGGCTTCGGGAAGGCGCCGCCCACGGTGATCGGGTTGCCCTTGAAAGTGACGTCGGACATGAAAGCCTCCTGATAGCGATGTTCCCCGACCAGCGATCCTAGCGGCGCGATCTCCCCCACGCCGTAGCGGCTCGGGCACGGCACAGCGGCGGCCCGGAAGCGGCGGCCGCCGCCCGCCGGGCCGTCGTCCGTCGCTGTGCCTAGACGTTGCGCCGGTACTGGCCGCCCGCCTCGAACAGGGCCTCGGTGATCTGGCCGAGCGAGCAGACCCGGGCCGCGTCCATCAGCACCGCGAACGCGTTGCCGTCGGACATCGCGACCTCGCGCAGCCGGGACAGCTCCGCGGGCGCCTGCGACCGGTTGCGCTCGTGGAAGGCGTGCAGGCGGTCGAGCTGCGACTGCTTCTCCTCCTCGGTGCCCCTGGCCAGCTCCAGCTTGTGCGGGTCGGACTGCTCGGCGCCGGGGTTGCGGAAGGTGTTGACGCCGATGATCGGCAGGGATCCGTCGTGCTTGCGCATCTCGTACAGCATCGACTCGTCCTGGATCTTGCCGCGCTGGTAGCCGGTCTCCATCGCGCCGAGCACGCCGCCCCGGTCCGACAGCCGCTCGAACTCGGCCAGCACGGCCTCCTCGACCAGGTCGGTCAGCTCGTCGATGATGAACGAGCCCTGCAGCGGGTTCTCGTTCCTGGCCAGGCCCCACTCGCGGTTGATGATGAGCTGGATCGCCATCGCCCGGCGCACCGAGTCGGCGGACGGGGTGGTGACGGCCTCGTCGAAGGCGTTGGTGTGCAGGCTGTTGCAGTTGTCGTAGATGGCGATCAGGGCCTGCAGGGTGGTGCGGATGTCGTTGAAGGACATCTCCTGGGCGTGCAGCGAGCGGCCCGAGGTCTGGATGTGGTACTTGAGCTTCTGGGAGCGCTCGGCCGCGCCGTAGCGCTCGCGCATGGCCACCGCCCAGATCCGGCGCGCCACCCGGCCGAGCACGCTGTACTCGGGGTCCATGCCGTTGGAGAAGAAGAACGACAGGTTCGGCGCGAAGTCGTCGATCCGCATCCCCCTGGCCAGGTACGCCTCCACGTACGTGAACCCGTTGGCCAGGGTGAACGCGAGCTGGCTGATCGGGTTGGCCCCCGCCTCGGCGATGTGGTAGCCGGAGATGGAGACCGAGTAGAAGTTCCTGACCCCGTTCTGGATGAACCATTCCTGGATGTCGGCCATCATCCGCAACGAGAACTCGGTGGAGAAGATGCAGGTGTTCTGCCCCTGGTCCTCCTTCAGGATGTCGGCCTGGACCGTGCCCCTGACCGTGGCCAGCGTACGGGCGCGCAGGTCGCGGGCCTCCTGCTCGTCGGGCTCGCGGCCCTGCTCGGCGCGGAAGCGGTCGAGGGCCTGGTCGAGCGCGGCGTTGAGGAAGAAGGCCAGGATCGTGGGCGCCGGGCCGTTGATCGTCATGGACACCGACGTGTTGGGCGCGGCCAGGTCGAACCCGTCGTAGAGCACCTTCATGTCGTCGAGCGTGGCGATGGACACGCCCGAGGTGCCGACCTTTCCGTAGATGTCGGGACGCAGGTCGGGGTCGTGGCCGTACAGGGTGACCGAGTCGAAGGCGGTGGACAGCCGGGTGGCGGGCTGGCCCTCCGACAGCAGCTTGAAGCGCCGGTTGGTGCGGAACGGGTCGCCCTCGCCGGCGAACATCCTGGTCGGGTCCTCGTCGTCGCGCTTGAACGGGAAGACCCCGGCGGTGAACGGGAACGACCCTGGCAGGTTCTCCGAGCGCAGGAAGCGCAGCAGGTCGCCGTGGTCGCTGAAGCGCGGCAGGGCCACCCGCGGGATGCGGTTGCCGGACAACGTCTCGCGCCAGAGCGGGGTGTGGATCTCCCGGTCGCGGATCTTCACGACCAGCTCGTCGCTGCGGTACGCCTCCTTGATCGCGGGCCAGCCGTCGAGCAGGCGGCGGCTCTCCTCGCTCAGCTCGCCCTCGGCCTGCTCGGCGAGCCCGGCCAGCCGGGCGTCCTCGCCGTCCAGGAGCTCCCGCACGGCGGCGAGCTGCTGACGGCGGCGCGCGACCTCCGCCTGGGCCAGCGTCTCGGCGTGGTAGGTCCGGACGGAGTCGGCGATGTCGGACAGGTAGCGGGCGCGGGCGGGCGGGACGATGGCCGCGGCCGCCTTGGAGGTGCGCTCGGTCACGACGGGCAGCAGCCCCGGCCCGACGTCCTCCAGCATCAGGCCCTTGAGGTGCTGGTAGAGGGCGGTGACGCCGGCGTCGTTGTAGCGGGCGGCGATCGTGCCGAAGACCGGCATGTCCTCGGGCGACTGACCGAACGCCTCCCGGTTGCGCACGAGCTGGCGGCGCACGTCGCGCAGGGCGTCCTCGGCGCCGCGGCGCTCGTACTTGTTGATGACGACGGCCTCGGCGAAGTCGAGCATGTCGATCTTCTCCAGCTGGGAGGCGGCGCCGAACTCGGGGGTCATGACGTAGATGGGCACGTCGACGTGCGGGACGATGCCGGCGTCGCCCTGGCCGATGCCGGGGGTCTCCACGATCACCAGGTCGTAGCCGGCCGCGCGGCACGCGGTGACCACGTCGTCGAGGCAGGCGGGGACCTCGTTGGCGGCCCCGCGGGTGGCCAGCGAGCGGAAGTAGGTCTGGGGGCCCAGGCTGTTCATCCTGATGCGGTCGCCGAGCAGCGCGCCGCCGCCGCGCCGGCGGGTGGGGTCGATGGCGAGGATAGCGATGCGCAGTTTGTCGTCGTTGTCCACCCGGAACCGGCGGACCAGCTCGTCGGTGAGCGAGGACTTGCCCGAACCGCCCGTGCCGGTGATGCCGAGCACCCGCGCCGGACGCTCCTGGACGGCGACCGCCGCCTTCAGCCCCTCGGCCAGCTCGGCGGGGGCGCGGCCGGACTCCATGAAGGTGATCGCGCGGGCCAGCGCCGCCTGGTCGCCCGAGAGCACGGCCTCGACCGACGGCGGGTCGCCGAGCTCGTGGTCGCACTCCTCGATCAGCTTGTTGATCATGCCGGGCAGGCCGTACCGCTGGCCGTCCTCGGGCGAGAAGATGCGCGTGACGCCCCGCTCGTGCAGCAGCTCGATCTCCTCGGGGACGATCACGCCGCCACCGCCGCCGTACACCTTGACGTGACCCGCGCCGCGCTCGCGCAGCAGCTCGACCAGGTAGGTGAAGAACTCGACGTGGCCGCCCTGGTAGGAGCTGATGGCCACGCCCTGGACGTCCTCCTGGACGGCGGCCGTGACGATCTCGTCCACGGACCGGTTGTGGCCGAGATGGATCACCTCGGCCCCCTGCGTCTGGAGGATGCGCCGCATGATGTTGATCGCCGCGTCATGGCCGTCGAACAGCGCCGCGGCGGTCACGAAACGAACAGGGTACGCCGGAACGTGCACGCCTGATCACTCCTTTGTGAGGGGACCCTCCTGCGAAAGATACTAGGACGTCCAACTATTTCGATAGTAGGACGTCCTCGTAGCTCCTTCCGGTCTGGGTAAGGACTGCCCCAGGGGGTGACGCCGATGCGCGCGTTGACGTTCGAGCCGGGCCGACAGGGGACGCTAGAGGTGGAAGAGGTGCCCGAGCCGGAGCCGGGGCCAGGGGAACTGCTCGTGCAGGGGCTGGCGCTGGGGGTCTGCGGCACCGACAGGGAGCTGGCGGCGGCCGAGTACGGCTGGGCGCCGCCCGGCAGGAGCCGCATGGTCATCGGCCACGAGTCGCTCGGCCGGGTGCTCCAGGTGCCCGACGGGTCCGCCTTCTCCCCCGGCGACCTGGTCGTGGGCGTGGTGCGCCGGCCCGATCCCGAGCCGTGCGGGGCCTGCGCGCGGGGCGAGTTCGACATGTGCCGCAACGGCCGCTACACCGAGCGCGGCATCAAGGAGATCGACGGCTACGCCAGCGAGCAGTGGGCGGTCGAGGCCGGGTACGCCGTGCGCCTGGACCCGTCGCTGGAGAGCGTGGGCATGCTCGTCGAGCCGACGTCCGTGGTGGCCAAGGCGTGGGAGCACATCGAGCGCATCGGCTCGCGCGCCTGGTTCGAGCCGCGCACGGTGCTGGTGACCGGCGCGGGGCCGATCGGGCTGCTGGCGGCGCTGCTGGGCCGGCAGCGCGGGCTGGAGGTGCACGTCCTGGACCGGGAGGCGGGCGGGGCCAAGCCCGCGCTGGTGGCCGACCTGGGGGCGACGTACCACGTGGGCTCCGGCCTGGACGCCTTCACCGACGACAAACCGGACATCATCATCGAGGGCACGGGCGTGGGGCAGCTCGTCATGGAGGCGCTGACCTGCACGTCCGCGGCCGGGATCGTCTGCCTGGCCGGGCTCGGCGCGGGCGGGCGCACCCACCGGCTGGACGTCAGCGAGATCAACCGGGACATCGTCCTGGAGAACGACGCGATCTTCGGCACCGTCAACGCCAACCTCCGCCACTTCAGGGACGCCGCGACCGCCCTGGCCCAGGCGGACCGGAGCTGGCTCGAACGCCTGGTCACCCGGCGCGTCCCCCTCAGCCAGGCGAAGGACGCCTTCAGCCACGAGCCGGGCGACGTCAAGGTGGTCCTCGACCTGACCTCCTGATCCTCGCGGCCTCAGCTCTTCGGGGTGTAGGGCCTGCGGCGGTTGGCGGGCACATGGCCCGCGCCCGTCCTGCCGTCGCGCGGGGCGGGCACCTCGGGCGCCGCCGCCCGGACGGCGCGGGACCGGAGCGCGGCGGAGGAGGACGGTCCGGCCTGCGCGGGAGGGCCGGCGGGCGCGGCGGGGGCGGCGCCCACGCGGATCCCGCCGGCCTCGCGCGGCGGCGGCGCGGGGGTCAGCACGGTCACGCGCGGCGCCCAATCCTCGTCGTCCCTCGTCCGGCCGGCGCCGCGGCCCTCTGGCGCGTTCCAGAACCGCAGCCAGCCGAAGCGGCGGTGGACGCCACGACGGCGGCCGGTCACCCGTAAGGAGAGCACGACGGTCACCAGCACCATCGCGACCAGCAACGCGGGCGGCGTGCCCAGGACGTCGAGCGGCGAGGACCGGCCCGCGTCCGTACGCGGCGCGGGCACGAACGGCCGCTCGGTCGACCGGATCTCGGTCGCCTGGTCGGCCGCGGCCTTGACCACCCGGGGAAGGCCGTAGCCGACGACCTTGTCGGTGTCCCTGACCTTGCGCTTGAGCCAGACGCGGTCGACGTTGGCCTCGATGGTGTGGATCTTCTTGCCCTCGACCCGTTCCACGATCCCAACGTGGTCGACGCCCTTGTAGCTCTTCCCGCCGCCCCAGTCGAAGAAGACCAGCGCGCCGGGCTCGGGCCGCTGCGCCCAGGCCTTCTGCTTGATGAACCAGGCGGCGTGGGACGGCGTCCAGGCGAACTGCCCGACGTACGGGCCGAGGCCGGTCTTGTCGGCCGCCCAGGCGATGAACATGTCGCACCAGGGCGCGTTGCGGTATTGGGTGTCCTGGACGCGATCCGCGTACCACTGGCCGAATTTGGTGCTCTGGCCGCTCTTCTCCTTGTAACCGAGTTCCTGCCGTACCTGCTTCAGCAGCGCGTCCGCGATCGGGTCCAGGGTGACTCCTCCCCGAAAAACCGACAAATCACGATGGACTGTAGTAGCGCCATCGCGAAATTGCTCGAATCATTCAGAAAGTGTCTATTTATGGGCCCAAATTTCGGCATTGGGACGCATGTGACGGGTGGTGCGTCCCTCGTCAGGCTCCGGCGCCCACGCGGTAGACGCTCACCTCGCCCGCGCCCGGCGCCACCACGTCGGCCACGATCACGGTGACGTTGTCCGGCGAGCCGCCCTCGTTCGCCAGGTCGATGAGCCGCTGGACGGCCGCCGCCGGGTCTGCCACCGTGGTCAGCACCTCGTGCAGGACCTCGGGCCCGAGCACGGTGGTGAGCCCGTCGGAGCAGAGGAGGTAACGATCGTCAGGCTCGGCCTCGCGCAGCGCCATGTCCGGTTCGGCCCTGCCCTCGCTGCCCAGGACGCGCAGCACCATGGAACGCCGGGGGTGCACGGCGGCTTGATCCTCCGTTATCCGCCCTTCGTCCACCATCGACTGCACAAGTGTGTGATCCTTGGTCATCTGATAGAGCGCACCATCACGAAGCAGGTATCCGCGGGAGTCACCCAGATGAGCAAGGGCGAACCGGTAGCCGTCCCACAGCATGGCGGTCACCGTGGTCCCCATCCCCCGGCGGGCGGGGTCGATGTCGGCCAGTTCGACCAGCCTGCGGGCCGCCTCGTGCACGGCGCCCTCCAGGGCCGCCTCCAGGTCCGAGCCGGTCTCGGGAAGCGTGGCATCCAGCTCGCGCATGACGGCGATCGCCGCCGAGCTCGCCAGCTCGCCCGCCGCGTGCCCGCCCATGCCGTCGGCAACCACGAGCAACCGGCCACTCGCATAGCCGGAATCCTCGTTCTGCTCCCTGCGACGGCCCACGTCTGATCCGGCGGCATAGCGGATGTTGTGCTTCATACCCAGCAGTAAATCATTGGTTGAAAGACTTCACAAGCAGATGCGCTGAAGACTCTTGTGAACTACTGTGGCCTCATGAGCCACGACCCGACCGTGAACGCCGGGGACATCGCCCGGCTCGCCGGTGTCGGGCGTGCCGCGGTGAGCAACTGGCGCCGCCGCCACGACGACTTCCCCCAGCCGATCGGCGGAACCGCGAACCAGCCGCTGTTCTCGCTGCGGCAGGTCGAGTCCTGGCTGCGCCGCTATGGGAAGTCCTACCAGGTCTCGCTGGGAGATCGGGTGTGGCAACGCCTGAAAGCCGCCGGCGATCTGCGGCTGGGCCATCTGGTCGCCCAGGCTGGAACGTTGCTGACCAGCGGGAAGAGCGAGCTGGAGCCCGAGCTGGCCGGGCTCGTGTCGGAGCTGGCCGAGCGCCACGGCGCGCTGACGGCCTACGAGTTCCTCTGCGAGCGATACCTGGAGGCCCACTCCCGTCAGCTCTCGGTCACCCGCCACGACGTGGCCGAGCTGATGCTGCGGCTGGTCCGCGCCGAGGGCGCCACCGTCCTCGACCCGGCCTGCGGGGTCGGCACCCTGCTCCTGCCGCCGGCCGCCGCGCTGCCCGGCGCGCTTCCCGGCGGGGCGGAACGGTCCGGAGCCGTTCCCGGCGACCCTCCGCCCGCCGCGGGCGACGACCCGCCGCCGGGCCGGCCCGCCCGGGTGCTCGGGCAGGAGCTCAGCGAGACCTCGGCCGCCATCACCGCCGCCCGCCTGCGGCTGCGCGGCATCGAGGCCGACATCGTGGCCGGCGACTCCATGCGGCTCGACGGCTTCCCCGAGCTCAAGGCCGATGCCGTGGTGTGCGATCCGCCGTTCAACGAGCGGGCCTGGGGTTACGAGGAGCTGACCGGCGACCCGCGCTGGGAGCACGGCCTGCCGCCGCGCGGCGAGCCCGAGCTGGCCTGGGTCCAGCACTGCCTCACCCACGTCCGGCCCGGCGGCCTGGTCGCCGTGCTCATGCCGCCGGCCGCCGCGAGCCGCAAGGCGGGCCGCCGGATCAGGGCCAACCTGCTGCGCGCCGGAGCCCTGCGCGCGGTGGTGGCGCTGCCCGGCTCCGACCTGTGGCTGCTGCGCCGGCCGAGGGCGGGCGAGCGGCCGCCGTCGGAGGTGCTCATCCTCGACGCGACGGCCGACCTGGCGCCGGTCGAGCCCGCCTGGCTGGCCTACCTCGACGACCGCTCCGACCAGACCGTGCGCATCATCGACCTGCTGGCCGACGAGGTCGACATGACCCCGGCCCGCCACCAGCGCCGCGACGACGTCGGCCGGGCCTTCGCGCAGGCCCGCGACCGGTTCCTGGCCGCCGCGGCCGTCCCGCCGGACCTGAAGGTGCTCGACCAGCCGCTCGACCAGCCGTCCACGACGCTGGGCGACCTGATCAAGGAGGGCCTGGTGAGCACGTCCCAGGCGCCGCCCAAGATGGCCGCCGACGGGGGCGACGTGGCCGTGCTCACGGCCGACGACGTGCTGAGCGGCGGCGCGCCCTCCGGCCTGACCACCATGCAGCCCGGCCTGATCGTGATCCGTCCCGGCGACGTGGTGGCCTCCTACTCCGGGGTGCGGGTGATCGCCGAGGGCGGCGCGGTGCTCGGCCCCCACCTGACCCTCTACCGGGTCGACGCCCGCCGGCTCGACCCTGACTTCCTGGCCGGCTTCCTGCGGGCCGCGGGCGGCCGGGTGACCACCGGGTCCAGCAGGTTCGACGTGCGCCGCACCCGCGTGCCGCGGTTGTCGCTGAAGGAGCAGAAGGCGTACGGGGAGGCGTTCAGGCAACTGGCCGTGCTGGAGGACGCGCTGCGCGAGACCTCGACCCTCGGCCGCACGCTGATCAGGCTCGGCCTCGACGGGCTGGCCGACGGCCATCTGCACCCGCAGTCCTGACGGTGTAGTTTTTCCCGAAAGGCTGCGTGGAGGGGCGAATGGTCATCGGCGACCGCTATGAGCTCGACGACCTCCCCCTCGGGCAGGGCGGGATGGGCGCGGTCTACGCGGGGCACGACCGCCACCTCGACCGCAGGGTGGCGGTGAAGCTGCTCAGGCTGCCCAGCGGCCCCGACCACGAGCTGGAACGCCGCTTCATCCGCGAGGCGCGCATCCTGGCCAGGCTGGAGCATCCGGGCGCGCCCGTGCTCTACGACTTCGGCACCCACGAGCAGCGGCTCTACCAGGTGATGCAGTTCATCGAGGGCGTCACCGTGGCCGACGTGGTCAGCGAGCACGGCCCGCTGCCGGTGCCGTGGGCGGCGGCCATCGCGGCCCAGGCGTGCGCGGTGTTGTCGGCGGCCCACGCCCTGGCGATCTGCCACCGCGACCTCAAGCCGACCAACCTCATGCTCTGCCCTGACGGCAGCGTCAAGGTGCTCGACTTCGGGCTGGCGCTGCTGCGGGACGCCGACGTCACCACGTTCACCCGCATCGGCCAGATCCTCGGCACGCCGGCGTACATGGCCCCCGAGCAGATCCAGCACGGCGTGGCCGAGCCGCGCAGCGACCTGTACTCGCTCGGCTGCGTCCTGCACGAGATGCTGACCGGGCGGCAGCTGTTCACCGGGCCGACCGACTACGTGGTGTTCGAGCAGCAGGTCAAGGAGCGCCCGCCGGCCATCCCCGGGCTTCCCGACGAGCTGGGCGCGCTGCTGGCCGAGCTGCTGGAGAAGCAGCCGGAGAACCGTCCGGCCGACGCCGACGAGCTGTACGAGCGGCTGGCCCCCTTCGCCGTCGAGCTGCCGATGCTCCCCGGCTTCCTGACCGAGGCGCCGAGCCCCGGCCGCATGTACGCCCGCATGGTGGGCCGCGTGCTCAGCCGCCGGTCGTAGCGCCCCGGAGCCCGGCGAAGGCGGCGATCAGGGCGTCCCCCAGGCGGTCGCGCCAGCAGTAGCGGTCGTGGCCGCCGTCGAACTCCCGGTAGTCCGCCGCCGCGCCGAGGACGGCCCGCAGCCGCTCGGTCGGGCCGTGCATGTCGTCGTCCTCCAGGCTGCCGAGTTGGAGGTGCACGCGCGGCACCGGGCCCCTGGCCAGCTCGCCCGTCAGCCATTCGGGCTCGGGGCCGTCCGGCCACCAGAACGAGCCCGACTGCGACACCGCCGCCGCGAACCTGCCGGGATGCCGGTGGGCGGCGTAGACGGCGGTGAGCCCGCCGAGGCTCTGACCGGCGATCACAGTGAAGCCGTCGTGGGGCAGGGCGTCCACGAAGCCGGGGTCGCAGGTGAGCCGGGCCGTGCGCTCGGGACCCGACTCGACCAGCCAGGCCCGCACCGGCGGGATGCGGCCGGCCGCGATGAGGTTGTCGAGGATGACGGGCAGGTCCTCGGTCCACTCCTCGCCGTCGAGCGCGACCAGCGAGCCGACCGGCGGGAGCGCGGGCTCGTACCGGAACCCGGCGGGCTCGCGGACGAGCCGGTGGCGGCGCCGGCCGGGGACCAGCCACGGCGAGGACGGGGTCGTCTCGGCGATCGAGAAGCCCCGCCACAGGCGGGGGTTGAGCGGGTCGGCGACCTGTGCGCCGTCCACCTGGAGGCGGTAGGAGGCGCGCCAGCCGCGCCGCACGCGGAAGGTGCGGCTCCACAGGCCCGGCCCGCGCTCCAGCAGGGCGTCGGCGCCGTCGGGACGCAGCCTGCCGGCCAGGACGCGCACCTCGCGGGCGGGGCCGTGCCACAGGAACGTGACCGTGTCGTGCTCGTCGTCGAGCCGGGTGACGACGGGCGTGACGGTCGCGCCGGGGCGCGGACCCGGCAGGGTGTCGGGCGGAAGGTCGCTCGTCAAGGCGGGCCGCTCCTCAGTCCGGTCGGGGACGTTGCAGCACCCTACCCCACTCGCCCTCGACCGGCTCTGAACGCGCTCTCTTGGTAACGCCGATCGTTATGCGGACCCCGTTGACAGGGCGGCGTGACGGCCGCCAATCTGGCGAGAGAGCGCTCTCTCACATCCCCCGTTCTCCCCCAGGAGGGTTTCCATGACCCCTCGTGTCCGGCGGCTCGCCCTGCCCGTGCTCACCGCGTCCCTGCTCGCGCTGGCGACGGCCTGCGGTGGCGGCGGCGGCAGCCCCACCACCGAGGCGAGCGCCAAGCCCGGCGAGAAGATCAAGCTGTCCATCGGCCTCTTCGGCGACTTCGGCTTCAAGCCGCTCTACGAGGAGTACAAGAAGACCCACCCGAACATCGAGATCACCGAGGCCGTCACCCAGTTCAACGACCACCACAACAACCTGGTCAAGCGCCTGGCCACGAACGCCGGCGCGGGTGACGTCGAGGCCGTCGAGGTGGGCTACATCAGCACGTTCACCTCCCAGCCCGGCAAGTTCGTCGACCTCAAGCAGTACGGGCTGGACAAGCGCCAGGGCGACTACCTCGACTGGAAGTGGCAGCAGGGCCTCAGCAAGGACGGGCAGCAGCTCCTCGGCCTCGGCACCGACGTCGGCGGCCTGGCCATGTGTTACCGCAAGGACCTGTTCAAGAAGGCCGGGCTGCCGAG
>NZ_JBSFGJ010000087.1:0-27723 GCF_053596515.1 Nonomuraea sp. NPDC001684 | reverse complement strand
GGCCGCCGAGGCGACCGACGCCGAGGCGCTCCAGGCGGCCGTCGCCCGCACCGTCGCCGCCTTCGGCCGGCTCGACATCCTGGTGAACAACGCCGGAATCGCCCCCTTCGGCCCGCTGGAGGACGTCTCCCTGGACGAACTCGACCGCACCCTCGCCATCCACGCCAGAGCCGCCTTCGTCACGTCGCAGGCCGCGGCACGTCACATGCGGGCCGGCGGGCGGATCGTGAACATCGGCAGCAGCCTGGCCGAACGCGTCCCCTACCCCGGCTGGACCCTGTACTCGATGAGCAAGTCCGCGCTGATCGGCCTGACCAAGGGCCTCGCCCGCGATCTCGGCCCCCGTGACATCACGGCCAACCTCGTCCACCCCGGCTCCACCGACACCGAGATGAACCCCGCCGACGGCCCCGACGCCGACGCCGAACGCTCCTACACCGCCCTCGGCCGCTACAGCACGCCGGACGACATCGCCGCCACCGTCCTCCATCTGGCGGGCCCCGCCGGCCGCACCATCACCGGCACGTCCATCACCGTCGACGCCGGCACGACGGCCTGACCCGCGACGGCCAGCCGGTGGCGGCGCGGCGGGCTAAGGCTGCGGGGTCCGCTGCTGCGATCTCACCCGGGCGGTGAAGGCCTCGATGGCGTCCACGAGCGCCTCGAAGCGGACCGAGTGGTACAGGTCGAAGGCGTGGTTGCCGCCACGCAACTCGGCGTAGACGACGGGGGCGGCCGACGTACGGCGGAGCTGGTCGGCGAAGTGCCTGGCCTCGGCCACCGGCACCAGCGGGTCCAGATCGCCGTGGGCCACGAAGAACGGCGGCGCGTCCGCGGTGACGTGGGCCAGCGGCGCGGACAGCGGGTTCCCGTCGAAGTAGGCGCCGTACCAGCCGTTCAGGTAGACGGCGCCGGTCACGGAGGTGTCGGCGTGCTCGAAGCCCGGCTGGTAGGCAGGGTCGTTGGGGGTGAGCGCGGCCAGCGCCGCCATGTGCCCGCCCGCCGAGCTGCCCGCGACGAACAGCGTGGAGGGGTCGGCGCCGTACTCGTGGCCGTGCTCGCGCACCCAGGCGATGATCTTCTTGAGGTCGATCAGGTGGTCGGGGTGCTGGGACTGGGGCCGCAGCCGGTAGTTGGCGCTGACGCACACCCAGCCCTGGGAGGCGAGCCGGTAGAGCAACGGCAGCGACTGGCTGTTCTTGTGGCCGCTGTCGTAGTGGCCGCCGTGCAGGTGGATCATGACGGGCGCGCCCTGCGGACGCGAGCGGTGGTGGTAGACGTCGAGCAGGTTGCGCCGGCCTGCTTCGCCGTAGGAGAGATCGGCCACCCGGCGGACGTCCGCGCGGCGCTTGAGGATGGGCAGGAACAGGATGCGACCCCACGGCGGACGACGGCGCAGTCCGGCGGCGAGGTCGGCGTCGATGGCGGCGCGCCAGCCCGCGCCCAGGCCGGCGTCCATCGCCCGCCGGATCCTGGCCCGCTCCCCCAGACCGCGGCAGGCGATGACGGTGAGCCCGATCGTCGTCACGGCGGCCAGGGCGACGACCGCCCAGCCGCCCGCCGTGTGGATGTCCCCCTCGGCGAACGCCAGCGCCGTCGGGGCCAGCAGCAGCCAGAAGAAGGCCGCGAACGGCAGTTCGTTGGCGGCCAGCCCGAAGAAGTAGCTCACCCGGCCGAGCGCGCTCCACCCCGGCAGCGGCCGCAGCGCGAACAGCGTCCCGATCGCGACGAGTGCCACAGGAATCAGATATCCGACGGGCACCGAACCTCCAAAGCCGCACGTCCTTCGAACGCGCCAAGCCTCTCCCACCCGGCCGCCCCGCATCTACGACGGATCCGATAACGTCCTTTAACCCTGAGATGAAGAACGCGGAGGCTCGCCCGTGGAGATGCGGGAGATCGAGATCTTCCTGACGCTGGCCGAGGAGCTGCACTTCAGCCGTACGGCCGAGCGGCTGGGCATCAGCCCCGCCCGCGTCAGCCAATCGATCAAGAAGCAGGAGCGGCGCATCGGCGCGCCCCTGTTCGACCGCACCACCCGAGCGGTCCGCCTCTCCCCGCTCGGTGAGCAGCTGTACCAGGCGCTCAAGAGCGGCCACCGGCAGATCACGCAGGGGATCGCGACCGCTCAGGCCACCGCCGACGGCACCGCGGGCACACTGACCCTCGGCACGGTCGGCCCGCTCTCCACGCAGATCAAGGACGTTCTCGACCTGTTCCTCGCCCGCCACCCGAACGCCCGGATCCAGCACCGCGAGATCCAGCCCGCCTCTCCGCTGGACCTGCTGAAGTCGGGCGAGGTGGACGTGGCGCACCTGTGGCTGCCGATCCGCGAGCCCGACCTGACCATCAGACCGACCTCGCACGCCTCCGACGTGGTGTTGATGGTCTCCGCCGACCACCCCTACGCGGGACGAGACTCCATCTGCCTGGAGGACCTCGGCGACTGCACCGTGGTCGAGGGTCAGTCGATCCCCTCCTGCATGGAGGAGATCTTCAACCCCTACCACACCCCTTCCGGCCGTCCCGTCCGCCGCGGGCACAAGGTCACCACCTGGCAGGAGACCCTCAGCGCCGTCGCCACGGGTCAGGCCACCGCCGGGGTCACCGCCGAGGCCGCGGCCTTCTACCCCTGGCCCAGCCTCGCCTTCGTCCCGATCCGCGACGCTCCGCCGTGCCGGTGGACGTTCGCCTGGCGTACGGCGGCCGAGACGCCGCTCATCCGCGCCTTCGCCCGAGCAGCGGCCGACGCCTCATGAAGGAGCGAGCTCAGGACAGCGGCACCTGCAAGGGGCGCCAGGTGGCCACCTTGACGGTCAGCGCGTCAGCCTGGGCGGGCAGGGCGTACAGCGACCAGAACTCCTTCGTCTCCCCCGCCTCGAAGCTCGTCGCCGACAGTGCCACCCCGGAGGTGTTCGTGCACGCGCAGTACGTGCCCGGTTCCTCGCCCTTTGCCACGATCACGCGGGCCGGGCGGTACAGGCGGCGCGCGGCGGGGTCGCTCACCTGGATGTTCGTCGCGGCGTGGTGCTTGAAGGCGTTCCAGTCGTCGGCCCAGCTGAGGTCGTGGTACCACGCCTCGGCGTCACCCCGGTTGGTGATCGTGTAGCGGAGCAGCCCCAGGTCACCGGGCATCCGGCGGAAGGACGTCACCTTCAGGTCGAAGGGCACCCCCTTCGCGCGCACGGTCGCCGTCGTCCCCTCGCCCTCGGGCAGCGGGGACGCCGTGGTGCCGGCGGCCGGCACGTCAGCCGGCGCGGGCTTGGCGAACGTGATCGTCACCCGGCGGTTGCGGCGCCGTCCCTCGTCGGAGTCGTTGCTGTACAGCGGACGGCGGGAGCCGTATCCGCGGGCCCTGAACGTCACCTGGTCGCGCGTGACCAGAGGCATGAGGGCCCGGCGCACCGCCTCCGCGCGGCGGCGGGACAGCGGCTCGTTGACGGCGTCGGTGCCGGAGGAGTCGGCGTGGCCGTCGACCTCGATCGTCGTGTCCGCGGACGTGTCGATGAGCTTGGCCGCCTTGGCCAGCACCGTGCGGGCGCGTGGCGTGAGCGTCGCCTTGTTCAGCGCGAACAGCACGTCGGAGGAGAGGCTGACCCTGAGGTCGGCGCCGTCGTCGGTCGTCTCCTCGGTGCGGTCGAGCGACTGGGACGGCGTCTCGATGAGGTGGCTGACGGTCTCGACCTGGGACGCGTCAGGGTCGGGCAGTCGCTGACCGGGCGGCGGCACGGGCGGGTCGTCGCTGATCGGGACGTCGGCCATCGGCGGGCCGATCGGTGTCACGACCGTCGTGGTCGCCGGGTTGCCGGACGGCGCGGGCAGCACGGCGTAGACCGTCAGCGACTCGCCGGGGTCGATGATCGCTTCGAGGTCGTCGCGGTCGGGGTCGCTGCACAGGCATTCGCCGTCGGCGGGCTTGTAGGGCATGAGCCATCGGTGGGCCGGGGCGTCGAGCACCGCGATGCCGGCGGGCCCGCGCCACTTGAGCGGCCGCATCGGGTCGGCGAGCGGCGCCTGCCAGTGCAGCGGCTTGCCGGTGCCGGCGGACAGGCGCAACTGCACGATCAGGTGCTTGCCGCCGACGCGGTTGAGTCCGACGAGTTCGGCCTTGTAGTTCGGCTCGACGGTCCCCTGGACGGTGGCCAGCGCGGGCCGGGTGTCGCCGCCGCCGGACGTCGCGCTCACACTCGCGGAGGGCGAAGGAGCGCCGGCCGAAGGCGCGGGAGCCGGTGCGGTGGTCCCGCTCGCCGAGGGCGCGAGCGGTGGTTGACCGCATCCGGCAGCCGTCAAGGCGAGGGCGGCCAGAGCCATGATCCGGATACGCATGCCGGGCATTGTGCCATGACCACCTCAAAGGCGATCAGTCAAGGACATCGTGGACGGACGTGCACTCCCGGCCGGGCGCCCCATCGCGCGCCCGGTCCCGGACGGCGCAGCGCTCCCCCGCTCTACCGCCGCGGCGGAACACTGACCAGGTCGTCGTGGTCGGCGGTCACCTCGCCGGTGACGTCGACGACGCCCTCGACGGCGCGCACGGCCTCCACCGCCGCGATCGCCTGCGACCGGCGTTCCACGCGCCCGCCGAGCTTCACCACGCCCTGCTCGATCTCCACGGAGATCGCCCCGGACGCCGGGAGCACGGCCCGGACCTCGGCCTCCAGCTCCGCCCGCGGACGGGCGAAGACGCGCAGCACGTCGCGCTGGTGCAGGGTGCCGACGATGCGCCCGCTCGCCGGGTCGATCACCGGGAGCTGCTTGATGCGCCGGTCGTGCATGATCCGGGCCGCCTCGCGCACGGAGGTGCCCGGCGTGACGCTGATCGCCGGGGTGGACATGAGCCGGCCCGCGGTGACGGCCGTCGCCCGGTGGTGCTCGTCCCGCCGGCGGTGGGGTTCGTACATCGACACGCTGTGCCGTACCGGGTCGATCTCCTTGAGCAGCAGGTCGTCCTCGGAGACCACGCCGGCCGAGGACTCGCACGTCGCCGCCCGAACGCCTGCGCACGCCTTCGAGGATCTCGACCGTGGTCGTCTTGCCCGCGCCGTTGGGCCCGAGTAAGGCGAACACCTCTCCGGGACGAACGTCCAGGTCCACACCCTGCAGGATGAGAGCGGGACCGTACTGCTTGCGCAGCCCCCGTACGTGGATGGGGTTCGCCTGGTCGTCGGACATGATCTCCTCTACCTCCTCTTGGCGTGCGTGGCTCCCGGCGTCAGGTGCAGCAGCAGCAGGGGCAGCAGCAGCAGTTGACGTCGCCGGCCGCGATCGAGTCGAGGTCGCCCTCGCTCAGCTCGGCCATGTCGATCTGCGGCGTCTCGGGGATGTGGAACTCGAACGTCCCCGTCTCCAGCCCGCGCTCCCACAGCGAGACCTGCACGTCGAGGTTCGTGTCGTGGTGGCCGTCGGGAACATTGCGCACGAGGTTGATCTGGGCGCCCGCGGGAACCTCGAGGCCGGCCTCGGCCAGCGCCTCACGAGGGTTGCTGTCCAGCTTCGCCGAGAATTCCTCGCTCGACCACGCGGTGATCAGGACTCGCGTGTAGGCGTTGACGAATTCGGTCCGCTCTCTGGGGTTCAGGGCCATTGCGTCCTCCTGGAGCTTTTCCCCTTCGGCGCGGTGCGCCGTCTCGGAACGGAGTCTTACACAGCCGAATTCGCAGTGCCTAGACTTAATTTCCGGGGCCCTGGATTAAGTATTGAGAGCCCTCTGCTTAAAAGGTACTCTGCAAATACGCCGACCGGAACAATACGAAGCGATATACGTATTCGATGGCCGGAAATGCGTATCGAGAATATTCGTCTGCGTAAGCCATCGGGAGAACCCATGTCCGGGACGTACGTATCCCCCCGGGTGCCGCCGGGACCCGCCGGAACCCAGAGCCTGAGGGCCATGCGCGACGCTCCGCTGGAGTTCGTCACCGCCATGGCGGCCCTCGGCGACGTCACCCGCCACGACGCCGACGGCGAGCCGGTCTACATGCTCAACCGCCCCGACCTGGCCAGGCACGTGCTGAAGGAGAACGGCGCCGCCTACACCAAGGAACGCACGCCGGACGACGACATGCTCCGCCCCCTGCTCGGCAACGGCCTGCTGACCAGCGACGGCGCCGAGTGGGCGGCCCAGCGCAGGATGTGCGCGCCCGCGTTCAGGCCCGCCGGGGTGGGCCGGTTCGACCGGGTCATCGTGGAGGCGGCCGAGAACCTGGTGACGCACTGGGCCGGCGGCCGGCCCGTACGCGTCGACCACGACCTGACCTCGCTCACCCTCACCGTGATCGTGAAGGCCATGCTGGGCACCGACATCGGCGTCGCGGGCGAGGGCTTCGGCCGCGCCGTGGACGCGGTCAACCGCTTCATCGGCCACTACGTGCCCAGCGACGACCCCGACCCGGCCGACACGGCCGCCCGGCACGCCGGCTTCCTGCGCGCGCGGGCCTTCCTCGACCGGGTCACCAGGCTCATCATCGCCGCCCGCCGGGCCGGCGGCGCGGGCGACGACCTGCTCGGCGCGATGCTGGCCGAGGGGCACGCGATGTCCGACGCCGACCTGCGCGACCAGGTGCTGACCATCGTCATGGCCGGGCACGAGACCACCGCCAAGTCGCTGACCTGGACGCTCTACCTGCTCGACCGCAACCCGGCGGCGGCCGAGGCGGTGCACGCCGAGATCGACGAGGTGCTGGCCGGCCGCTCGCCCACGGCCGCCGACCTGCCCAGGCTGCGGCGCTGCCGGCAGGCCGTCCAGGAGGCCATGCGGCTCTACCCGCCGGTCTGGCTGATCTCGCGCCGCGGGACGGCCGACGACGTGCTGGACGGCTACGACGTGCCGGCCGGGTCGCTGGTGTGCGTCAGCCCGTGGGTGCTGCACCGGGATCCGAGGTACTGGGAGCAGCCGGATGCGTACCGGCCGGAGAGGTTCGACCCCGACCGGGCCGCCCGGCTGCTCAGCCACCAGTACCTGCCCTTCGGCGGCGGCCCGCGCATCTGCGTCGGACGGCACTTCGCGCTGGTCGAGGCCACGCTCGTGCTCGCGGTGATCCTGCGCGGGCTGCGCATGGAGCTGGTGCCGGGCTTCCCCGTCGAGCCCGAGGCGCTGGTCACGCTGCGGCCCCGGCACGGCCTGATGATGACCCCGAGGCCCCGGTGAGCGCCCCGGTGAGCGCCCCGGTGAGTGCCCGGGTGAGTGCTCAGGCCGCGACCGGCTCCTACGACGCCGCCAACACCACCTGGGGAGGCGTGGCGGGCGAGCTGGCCCGGCTGGAGGCCCAGGCGGCGCTCTCCTTCGAGGAGGAGCTGCGCATCATGCGCGACCTCGGCCTGACCGGCCAGGGCCCGCTGCTGGAGCTCGGCGCCGGGTCCGGCGCGGTCACCCGCAGGCTGCGCGCCGCCGAGCCGGGGCTGCCGGTCATCGCGCTCGACGTGGACGCCGCCCTGCTGCGCAACGCGGGCGGCTGCGGCGCGCCGCTGGTCACCGCCGACGGCGCCCGGCTGCCGTTGCGTACCGGCAGCGTGGGCGGCGTACTGCTGCGGTACGTACTGCAGCACGTGGGCGATCCGGCGCCGATGCTGGCCGAGGCGCTGCGCGTGCTGCGTCCCGGCGGCCGGATCGTGGTCGTCGAGGTGGACAGCATGTTGTGGGGGCTGGCCGATCCGATGTACCCGGAGCTGGCCTCCGTGCACGCCACCATGGCGCAGGCCCAGCGCGGCGCCGGAGGCGACCGGCAGATCGGCAGGAAGCTCACCCGGCTGCTGCGCCGCGGCGGGTTCGCCGACGTGGTGCTGCGCCCGTTCGCCACCACCAACGACACCCACCCCACCGCGGCCTTCGCCCCGCACCTGGGGCCCGAACGCCTGGCGCCGCTCGTCGCCTCGGGCGCGCTGCCGATGGCGGGGCTGGCCCTGGCCGCCGACCGCTGGCGGCGTTTCCTGGCCGACCCGGACGCCTGGGTCATGCTGCTCGGCTTCGTCGTCGCCGGGACCGCACCGTACGGACCGGCTCAGCACCCATCGGAAGGAAGCACGTCATGAGTCCGTTCTGGAAGATCTTCATCGCGATCTTCAGCTACATCAGCGCGATCGTGGGCCTCGGGCTGGCCGTCGTGAACGCCAGCGAGAAGCCGCCCGCGACCTCGCTGGCCATCGTGTACGGCGCCGCCGGCCTGCTGTTCCTGGCCGTGGGCGTGCTGCTCAGCCGCAGAGCCCGCTACTGAGGGCGGCCCGGTGCCCGGCCCTTCAGGAGGCCGGGTCGCAGGGGCGCACCTCGACGATGTCGCCGGGCGCGTAGGGCATCTTGCGCGCCCACGACTCGGCCTCCTCGGCCGACTGGACCTCGATGACCCAGATGCCGCCGATCTGCTCCCGCCCGACCGCGTACGGCCCGTCGACGGCGGGCCCGTCGGGCCTGACCAGCTTGCCCTCCCTGGACCTGGTCAGCCCCGCGCCGTACTTGACCTTGACCCCCGCCATCGCCATCGCCCGGCCGAACTGGCGGTGCGCCTCGGCCATCCGCTCCCGCTCGCTCTCGCTGAAGGCGTCCCAGAGCATCTCGTCGCCGTGGATCAGCAGCACGAAGTCCATGAGTCGTCTACCTCCCTGTGGGTTCTGCCCCAAAGGCGTGGTGGGGCGCGGGCAGAGCCCCGGTTGGCACTATCGTGACATCCTTCCACGGTCGCAGCGCCGTAACTCGACCCGGTCGCCCGGCCCGGACGGCAGGCGCCCGGCCCACTCCAGCGCCGCCTCCTCCGACGGCAGGTCGAGGATCCACATGCCGCCCAGCTCCGGACGGCCGTCCTCGCGCGGCTCCCCCTTGGCCGCGTCCGGGCGGGCCAGCCGCGCGCCGAACAGCACCGTGACGCCGGCCTCCCGCAGCTCCCGCCCGAAGTCGAGGTAGGCGCCGAACAGCGCGGCGCGGTCCTGTTCGGACAGCTCGGCCCAGGCCCGTTCCGGCCCGTGGATCAGCAGCGCGAACTCCATGACGGCTCCTCCCGTGCGCTCACATCTGCCGCCGCGCCAGCCGCGCGAACAGCCCCTGCTCCTCGGCGAGCAGCTCGTCGTAGGTGCCCTGCTGGACGATGCGCCCGCCGTCGAGCACCAGGATCTTGTCGGCGTCCCGGACGGTGGACAGCCGGTGGGCGATGACCACGCGCGTGGCGTTGAGCCGCCGGGTGCTCTCGGCGATGACGTTCTGGGCGGGGTTGTCCAGGGCGCTGGTCGCCTCGTCGAAGAAGACGATGCGGGGCCGCGAGACCAGCGCCCTGGCGATCATGATGCGCTGCCGCTGACCGCCGGAGAGCGTGTTCGTGCCCTCCGACAGGACGGTGTGCATGCCCATCGGCATGGCCGTGATGTCGTCGGCGATGCCGGCCATCGCCGCCGCCTCCCAGGCGTCGTCGACGGTGTGGTTCGTGCTGCCGACGATGTTCTGCCTGATGTCGCCGGCCAGCAGCGCGCCGTTCTGCAGCACCACGCCGCACTGCCGGCGCACCGCGCCGAGGTCCAGCTCGCCCAGGTCCTGGCCGTCGTACAGGACCGAGCCGACGTCGGGCTGCTCGAAGCCGAGCAGCAGGCGCAGGATGGTGGACTTCCCGCTGCCGGTCGGGCCCACGATCGCGACGAACTCGCCGGGCTCGATCGACAGGTCGATGTCGGTGAGCACCGCGGGGCCGTCCGCGCCGTAGCGGAAGGACACCCGCGACAGGCTGACGCGGCCCGACAGGTCGCCGGGGTCGGCCTTGCCCGCGTGGTCCTCCGGCTCGGCCTCCAGCACCGGCGCCAGCTTCTCCAGCATCGGCACGACGCCCATGGCCGTGATGGCCGCCCCGGTGAACTGCAACACCGAGGCGATGAGCAGGCTGAACGCGGCGAAGAAGGCCAGGAACGCGCTGATCGGGAGCTGCCCGCGCAGCGGCCCGGCGGCCACGGCGAAGATCACGACCGAGCAGACCAGCGGGAAGCCGGCGTTGAAGGTGGTCACCACGTTCTGCAGCCGCCGGGCCGCGGCCGAGGTGGTCCTGGTGGCCATGAAGTCGCGCGTCCACACGCCGAACGCCTGGTCCTCCGCGGCCGCCACGCGCAGCTTGGGCACCGCCGACAGCAGCTGGAACACCCGCGAGGACAGCCGCTGCTCCTGCTCGTACAGGCGGCGTTGCAGGCGCACCTCGAAGAAGCCGGCGACCGCGCACACCAGCACGCCGGCCAGCACCAGCAGGGTCGCCAGCAGCGCCAGGCCGACGTCGTAGAAGTACACCAGCGCCAGGTTGGCCAGCCCGCCGAACAGCCCGAGCGTCGCCGTCGTCATCACGCCCGACAGCGTCTCCTGCGCCGCGCTCACGCCCAGCACGGTCGTGCCCAGCTCGCCGGTGGAGTACCGGCCGAAGAACGTGACGGGCAGCGACAGCAGCCGGGTCCACGCGCCCGCCTGCACCCGGGCCGACGAACGGCCCTCGACGCGCAGGGCCGCGACGTTCTGCACGATCGACAGCGCCCCCGCCACCAGCGCGCCGCCGATCACCAGCGCCGCCCCCTGCACGATGAGGTCGCGCTCGGCCCGCTGCACGAACGTCCCCAGCACCAGCCCGGTCATCGCGGGCACCAGCAGGCCGATGACCGCCACCAGCGTGCCCAGGGAGGCCAGCACCCACAGGTCGCGGCCGTTGCGGGCCAGGCCGAAGCGCAGCAGCCCGGCCACGGTCCGCACCTCGCGCGGCAGCGGCTGGTACAGCACCTCGGCCTTGCCGCTCAGCGTGGCGGCCACCGCCTTGGTGATCGGCGTGACCCGGCTGTGGCCCGGCTGGGCCACCACGTACCGCGAGCCGATCGGCAGCAGGGCCACCGGCGTCCCGTCGTCGGACCGGTAGCCCACCATGGGCCCGATGTCGTGTTTCCACCAGCCGTCGTCCAGCCGGACCGAGCGCGTGCGCACCCCCGAGGCCAGCGCGACGGCCTGCAGCGGATCGGCCCCGCGGGCCTGGCCGGGCGGCGGCGCGGTCACGGTGAACCCGCCGTGCGAGGCCACCAGCCTGGCCGCGGCCAGCGCCGGCGGGTCGGCGGTGACGTCGGCCAGGCGCACCTTGGCCTCGGTGTCGCGGACCAGCGTGTCGAAGCCGCGGCGGGCCGCCCGGGTCGTGCCGGCCTCGCGTTCCTTGCGCCGCCGCAACGCCTCCAGCTCCTGCGCCCGCCGCCGCTCGACCCGGCGGTCCACGGTGTAGAGGAAGCGGATGGCGTGCTCGACCCAGCGGGCCCAGATCGTCTCGTCGGCCAGCAACTGCCAGGTCGAACGGGCGCGCAGCCGGGCGGGCGCGTCGGCGACCAGCCAGTCCCGCTCGGTCACCGCCAGCTCGGCGCCCGCGGTCAGCACGCCGGCCACCCCGTCGGGCATCTCGACCGCGCCCGCCTCGACGGTCATCCACCGCACGCCGTCCACCGACCGGGCGGCGCGCCCGGCGGGCAGCTCGGTCACCGCGTCGGGCAGCAGCGGGACGAACTCGCGCGGCGGCAGCGCGTCGCGCAGGGCGGTGGCCAGCGCGATCATCCCCGCCTCCAGCCCGCGGACGAACTGCCGGACGGCCAGCCCGTACTCGGCGGTGGACATCGTCGCCGACCGGTTGGTGCCCGACAGCTCGCCCAGCCTGGCCAGCGGCAGACGCGACACGCGGGTGCCGAGCACCGGACGGCCCACGATGCCGTGCCTGGGCCCCTTGGGCGAGCCCGGCAGCAGCGTGCCCTGCCGCACCCGGCACAGGTAGTGCCACCGGCCGACCGGACGGCCGCCCTCCAGCCGCACCGCGAACAGGTCGACCGCGCCCTCCTCCACCAGCAGCACCTCGCGCACGCCCGACACCACGAACAGGTTCTCCGCCGAGTAGTCCACCGGCGTGGCGGCGTCGGTGAAGAACGGGGAGAAACCGGCCACCTTCAGCACTGCGTCATCCTCCGTGTCGTCTGCCGTGTCATCCGCCGTCGCCGTTCTTGCGCGAGCTCCTGAGCAGCTCGGCGTAGTGGCCGTCGAGCGCCAGCAGCTCGGCGTGCCTGCCGCGTTCGACCACCTCGCCGCGGTCGAGCACGATGATCTCGTCGGCGTCGCGCACGGTGGACAGCCGGTGCGCGATGATCAGACAGCCGCAGCCGCGACGGCGCAGGTTGTCGGCGATGGTCCGCTCGGTCTCCGGGTCCAGGGCGCTGGTCGCCTCGTCCAGGATCAGCAGCGTGGGCTGGATCGACAGGGCGCGCGCCAGCTCCAGCCGCTGCCGCTGGCCGCCGCTGAGGTTCCTGCCGCCCTCCAGCACCCGGCTGTTGAGGCCGCCGGGCCGGGCCGCGATCAGGTCGAACAGCGCCGCGTCGCGCAGCGCCGAGACCGCCACCTCGTCGGGCACGTCGTCGCTCCACAACGTCAGGTTGTCGCGCACGGTGCCCTCGAACAGGGTGATGTCCTGGTCCACGTAGGCGACGGAGGAGGCCACGACGGCCCGCGGCAGGTCGTCGCGCGGCCGGTCGTCCAGCAGCACCTGGCCGGAGGACGGCGCGTACAGGCCGGCGGCCAGCTTGCCGGCGGTGGACTTGCCGCTGCCGGAGTTGCCGACGATCGCCACCCGGCGGCCCGGCACCACGGTGAACGACAGGTTCCTGATGACGGGGGCGGCGAGCGCGTTGTAGCCGAAGGTCACGTCGGCGAACTCCAGCCGCCCGTCCAGGCGCCCGCCGGGGTCGGCCTGCTCCCCGCCGGCGACGGCCCGCTCGAACGTCCTGGCCATCGGGTACTTCTCGACGTCGTACAGGCGGCAGATGTCGGCCGAGATGTCCTGCAACTGGCCGCCCAGGTTGGTGAGCTGGGTGACCGGCCTGGACAGGGCGTTGAGCAGCGTCTGGAACGCCACCAGCATGCCGACGCTGATCACCCCGTCCACCACCCGCAGCCCGCCGATCAGCAGGATCAGCCCGCTGTTGATCCCGGCCAGCAGCGGCGGCACGACGGTCAGCGTCGCCGTGGCCACGCCCAGCCGCTGCTTGGCGGTGACCGCCTTGGCCAGGAACCCGGCCCAGCGCTGGAACGCCGTCGGCTCGGCCCCCGTCGCCTTGACGGTCTCCACGAGCTGCAGCGTGTTGAACGTGGTGGAGGTCAGGTTCCCCAGGTCGGCCCGCAGCGCCGCCACCGCGTCCGTCCGCGCCCGCGACACCTGGCGCAGCACCAGGATGTTCAGCAGCGCCATCGACACCCCGACCAGCCCGAGCAGCACGTCGTAGCGGATGAGCACGGCCGCGTAGAACAGCACCAGGACGAGGTTCACCAGCGTGACGGCCAGGTCCCGGGAGAGGATCTCGGCCACGCCGTCGTTGGCCTGCACCCGCTTGGCCACCTCGGCCGGACGGCGCTGGAGGAAGAACTCCACCGGCAGCCGCAGCAGATGGCGGAAGAACCGGGCCGAGCTGACCAGGCCGAGCCGGATCTCCAGCCGCAGCAGGTAGTGCCGCTGCACCGAGGTCAGCACGAACACCACGACCGCGGTGACCCCCATCGCGAACAGCAGCGGCACCAGGTAGCCCGGGTCGCGCCCGGTCAGGATCCGGTCGATGAACACCCGGCTGAACGCCGGCCCGATGATGCCCGGCACGACCAGCAGCAGGCTGGCCAGCAGCACCAGCGGGAGCGCGCGGCCCGACGGCATCCGCCGGGCCAGCAGGGCCTGCCCGACCCGGGTGGGCCGGCCGCCGGGCCGGAAGTCCGGACCCGGCTCGAACGTCAGGACCACGCCGGTGAAGCCGGAGTCGAAGTCGTCCCAGTCGATCATCCGGGGGCCGCCCGCCGGGTCGTTGACCGCGACGGCCTTCCTGCCGAACCGGCTGCGCACCCCCTCCAGGACCATGAAGTGCTGGAACGCCCAGAACACGATGGCCGGCTCGGTCAGCGAGCGCAGGTCCTCGGCCTCCATCTGGAAGCCCCTGGCGATCAGCCCGTAGCGGCGGGCGGCGGCCACCACGCTGGAGGCCTTGGCGCCGTCGCGGGAGACGCCGCAGGCCGAGCGGAGCTCCTCCAGCGGCACGAACTTGCCGTGGTAGCCGAGGATCATCGCCAGCGAGGCGGCCCCGCATTCCACGGCCTCCATCTGGATCACCGTCGGCGTGCGCCGCCGCCACCTCCACCGTCGCCGCCGTACGGGGGCCGCCGGGGGAGCGGGCGCGGCGGGCTGCGCGGGGGCCTGGTCCGCATGCCCCTGCTCGGGGACGCCGGTGGTGGTCACACGTCCCTCCCGGGGGCGCTGGTCGTGGTCACGCATCCCTCCTTCGGCCGGGCGGCGGCGGCGTTCACGCGGCCCACCTCAGCGCCCGAGCAGCAGGTCGAACAGCGTCTGGCTGCCCAGCCCGATCGCGCCGCTGACGGAGACCTGCGACTGCAGGCCCACCGGCGGCCCCTTCCTGGTCGACCAGGCGTAGCCGGACGGCGTGCCGGCGTCGCGCACCAGGTCCACGATCACCAGCCTGGACGGCGTGTTCCGCAGGTAGCCGCGCGCCGGGTCCTCGCCGCCCACCAGGTCGGCGGCCTGCTCGGTCATCACGGGGTAGGCGCTGACCGACGCGACCCGGCCGCGCAGCAGCCCGTACGCGCCGGGCGGCGCCGAGGAGACCGACAGATCGACCGGCTTGCCCGGCACCACGCCCATCGCCCGGTCGACCGGCACGAACAACATCGCCACCAGCCGGTCGCCCGGCGCGTCCGTACGCTCGATGAGCAGCAGCTCCTCGCCCTCCCTGACCACGTGCCCCGGCACGGCGGAGCCGGCGACCACCCGCCCGCTGAACGGGCTGCGCACCACCTGCTCCGTCCCGCCGTCGGCGGCGATGACCGCCACCGCCTGGCCCTCCCGCACCGCCTCGGCCGGCTGGACGAGCATCGAGCGCACCGTCCCGCCGTACGGGCTCTGCAGCCGCGCCGTGCCGCCGGGATGGGTCAGCAGCCCCACCGCGGGCACCGTGACCGGCAGCCGCCCGGCGAAGAACCACACCCCCGCGGCCACCACGATGATCAGCACCACGAACGTGGCGATCCACCCGCGCGGGGAGGCCAGCAGCGTCGGCGAGTCCAGCTCGTCGGGCTCCCGCATGCGCTGCAACGCCTTGAACCGGAACTTCATCACGCCGTCCCCTGGAAGCGGCCGCCGGGCCGCCGTCGTGCCGTCATGTGCATCACCGCCGGCTGCCGACGATCAGCTCGCCGACGCTGCCCTCGGTCAGGTAGTCCAGGCCGCTGGCCAGCGCGAAGTCGGCGGCGTCCCCGCCGCCCAGCGCGCACACGGCCAGGTCCATGGCCGTGCCGGCCAGGTAGAGCGTCTGGTAGAGCACGCCCACGTGCTTGAGGACCAGCGAGTAGCCGATCGTCTCGTACTTCCACATCACCCGGCCGAAGCGGGCGGTGACGGTCAGCACCACCTGCGGGTCGCCGCTGAGCTGGGCCGCCGATCTGGCCCGCTCGACCAGCGCCCGCACGGCGGGCGTGGGCGGCGAGACCAGCTCCAGGGCGTGCCCGGCGGTGTCGTAGTGCCACAGCCCCGGCTCGGCCCCCTGGCAGGACACGATCAGCGGATAGACCTCCAGCTCGTGCACCGAGCCGCCGGAGGGGTAGGGCCGGTCGGCCAGCTCCTGGCCGTCCGGCGAGGTGAACACGGCCCGCCGCCGCATCGTCCGGTAGAGCAGCTCGCCGAGCTGGGTCAGCGTGATGGGCGCGTCCGGGTCGTGCTCGCGCAGGGAGCGGCGGCGTTCCAGCGTGTCGGTCAGGCTGGGGTCGGTCTTGGCCAGCAGCTCCAGGTCGGGGCGGGGCAGCTCGATCCGCTCGCCGGTGAACGGCGGGGGATCGGCGGGCACCGGGTCGAAGCGGGGGGTGAAGGCGTACGTGCCGCCGTAGCGGCCGGTCCAGCGCGGGCCGCGGCTGTGGGCGTGCAGCCACAGGTCGCGCGGGTGCCACTGGGCCTGGCGCAGGTCGTCGTCCTCGGGGCCGGTGGCCAGCACGCCCGCCGCCGCCAGGAACCGCAGCGCCTGCCCCCACCCCTGGCTCCCCTCCTGGCCGCCGTCCGCCAGGTCCGCCGGGGTCGTCCAGGACGCCAGCGCGCCGAGCAGCCCGCAGGCGGCCGGCGACAGCTCGACCACCGCCGGGCTGCGCGGGGAGCGCACGGTCAGCACGCCCTCCCCGGCGGTGACGACGGCGAAGCGCGACAGCCTGATCGGCGTGTCCGCCGCCGGCGCGGGCGCGGGCTCCACGCTCCCGGCGCCGACCGGGCGCAGCCGGGCCCCCGCCGCGGCGTACTCCAGCAGGCCGGCTCTGGACAGGCGGCGTACCAGCAGGTTCCAGCGCAGCAGCCCGGCCTCGCCCACCGTCGCCGCCAGGGCGGTCTCGTCCGCGTCGCCGCCGGCCAGGATCCGCAGGGCGGCCGTGGTCCCGGCGTCGAGCCCGCGCAGGCCGAGCGAGCCGGCCGGCGCGGAGATGCGCACCTGCCCGTCCGCCTCGGTCAGCTCCGCGTCCCGCCGCAGCCGCAGCTTGGTCTCGTCCATGGCCCGCTCCTCTCCGTCACGCGGGGGCCTCGCGAACCGGTCAGAAGAAGACGCTGGTCGGGTTGAGCTCGTCCTCGGCGCGGGGTTCGGGGATCCAGCCGAGCGAGACCGGCACGTCGTACAGCCGGCCGGGGCCGAGCCGCCGCCAGAAGTGCCGCATGCCGGGCGCGATCACCCGGACCACGCTGAGCTCCAGGTCCGGGCGGCTCTGGTCGAGCGCGATGACCTCGATCCCGGCCGCGGCGGCCCTGGCCACGCAGGTCTGCACGTCACCGGCCAGGTCGCCGCCGTCCGAGCGGGCGTAGTCGGCCAGGGTGCGGGGACGCGCGGCGGGGTCGGGCACCAGCCACGGCTCCTCGGCCAGCTTGGTCTCCTTCCACCAGGCCAGCGTGGCGACGTCGTCGTCCAGGTAGAGCGTCTCGCCGTGCTCGTCGCGCCGCTCCACCGAGGGCAGGAACTGGTTGACCTCGGTCAGCGTCCTGATGGCGGCGATCCGCGGGTCGAGGTGGGCGCCGAACCCGACGATGACGTCCTCCACCGGGTGCCCCAGCCGGTGCGAGACCCCGACGAACGCCGGGATGCCGAGGTCGGTCGTGATGTCCAGCAGCCACAGGTCGCGGTCCATGCCGCGGTAGAACTCGCGCACGGTGTCGACGTACGGGTCGCGCAGCGAGTCCAGGTCGAAGGCCGGCCGCCGGGCCCGGTTGTACCACCACAGGGCCACCGCGTCGCGCTCGACCAGCTCGCAGAAGCCCTGCAGGACGGCCTCCTCGATCGAGTTGCCCGAGGCGTTGCCGTTGGAGTCGCCCACGCAGTAGAAGTGGCGCTCCAGGTCGGGGTGGCCGTACCAGGCGTAGCCGGAGGGCACCAGCCGCTCCCGCTCCTCGGTCAGCGACCAGGCGGGCGACCAGTCGATCGGCAGGTCCGTACGGAACCGCTCGGGCACCAGGTGCAGCCGGTGCGCGGGGTCCTTGTTCCACTCCTCGCGGCCGGCGTACTGGGCGTCGGAGAAGTGCAGCAGCGACTCCGGGTGGACGGCCACCGCCGGGTCGAGGTCGGCGTAGGCGGCCTCGGTGACCGGCTCCTCGCCGCGCCAGACCCCCGAGTAGCGCTCGATGGCCTCGCACAGCGCGCTCACCCTGGCCTGCACCTCGGTCCGGCCCTTGCCGCCGCTCTGCCCCCGCAGGTTGCGCCGCAGCAGGTCCATGTTGTCGCCGATCATGGCGAAGTTGTGGCCAGCGGTGAAGCTGTAGGTGACGCCGTTGTCCTGCTCGGCGAAGGTGTGCAGCCGGGTGACCGCGCCGATCAGCGGGCTGATGTGCTTCTCCAGCCGGGCGTACGTTCGCGCGGGCGGCTCGATGCGGTAACCGCCGTCGGTGACGTGCCGGGCGCTGCGCGCCGACAGCGCGACCTTGGGGCTGCGCTGGCTGATCAGCGTGGGATCGCCGCAGGCCGGGCACTGCGGCAGCCGGACCAGGGTGTGCTCCATGACGCCGAGCGTGCGCAGGTCGACGGTGGTCATCCGGCCCTCCAGCCGCGAGGAGGCCGCCCCCGCGGCGATCCGCGCCAGCTCCACGGCCAGCAGCCCGCCCGCCACGGCCGGACCGGCGGGCGCCGACTCCCGCGCCGGGTGGAAGGGCACCCCGCCGCCGCGCTTGCCCGCCAGGTACCGCTCGACCTGCCGGTTCCCGGCCAGCCGCTGCGCCAGGCAGGCCCAGCAGCCGGTACGTCCCGGCTGGAGCACCGGGCCGACCCAGAGCGTGATCCCGCCCGGCTTCACCAGCACCCACGGGTGCCCGGCGGCCAGGTGGGCGGCGTTGAGCCGGGCGAGCGCCGGGTCGAGGTAGTCGCCGGCCACGACGATCGACATCGTCCCTCCGGGCTCGGCGGACGCCTCCTCCACACTGGCCGTACGCATACGTAATCCGTGCTCGCGCAGCACCGGGAGCAGCGGCGCGGCGTCGGCCCCCGCGCAGGCCACGACGGTGAATTCGGCGCGGGAGAGCGCGTCGTGGGCGTGGACCGGGTCAATTCCCTGCGCGTCCCAGAATGCCAGCGCGCTGTCCGGCCAATCCGGGCGGCCATTGGCGAGATGGCCGAATGCGGCGAATTTGCGAATGGCGATGAGCGTCTGCGGCAGCGGCACTTCGTCGCTCAGCGCGCTCGCGATCTCCGCGACGGTACGCCGTCCGTCCAGGTAGGGAAGGAGTTTCCCGGCCCCCGCCGACTGGACGAGGTAGTGCTGCCCCTCGGCCAGGAGAAACACCTTCGACCCGTCGATCACCTGGGGTGTGAAGTGCGCCTTGAGACGTGGGCGGTCCATGGCCCTCCCCGTATCGGGTCCATATCGGTTGATCGCAGAGTCGCATCGGGCCGGATCCGGTGTAAAGACGTAATTCCGGCGTACGCATTTCATCGGTACGACGGGGGAAAATACGTATTGGTCCGTCGGGAATGCGCATGCGCCCCGGCGTGGGCCGGCTGTTGAACCTGGTGCCAATAGTCCGGATTAGTCGGATTCGTGCGCCTAGGTATTGACAGCCCGCCCGCCTGAGGCGGCATGATCCTGGTGGACAGTTTCAGGGGGGCCGAACTGTGGGGAGTGGCGATGTCTTCGGGACAGCCGCTGCTACACCGTGACGTCGAGACCGCCGCGATGCGGGAGGCGCTGTCGAGGGTCCGTTCCGGCGGTCCCTCCGTCCTGCTGATCCAGGGGTCCCGGGGCATGGGCAAGACGACCTTGCTCAACGCCGCGCTGGCGGCCAGGGGCGAGGTGGGGGCGCTGCTGCTGATGGCCCGGGGGCATCCCACCGAGCGCGACCACCCGTTCGGCGTCGTCCGCCAGCTCTTCGAACCGCTCATGACCGCCGGGCGCGCGCCGCCGTCCGGCGGGAGCTCCGTCGTCGGGCCCGACCTGGGCGGCGGCCTCGACCGGGGCCATCCCGTCACCCCCGACCTGCTGCACGGCCTCTACCGGGCCACCCGGTCCTTCACCGGCGACCGGCCGCTGATCATCGCCGTCGACGACGTGCACCACACCGATCCGCAGTCCTCCCAGTGGTGCTCCTACATCGCCCGGCGGCTCGACGGCCTGCCCATCGCGATGGTCCTCACCACCGCCGACACCACCGCCGACTCCGGCGGCCCCGACGACCTGGTCAGAGACCTGGCGGCGCTGCCGTACACGCGGCTGCTGCGGCCCGCGCCCCTGTGCGCCCAATGCGCCGCCCGGCTCATGGAGTCCGTGCTCGGCGGCGGGAAGGAGACCGGGGACGAGATCGGCGAGGAGGTCGCCGCCGCCTGCCACCGGCTCACCCAGGGCAACCCGCTGCTGCTGCGCGAGCTGGCCGGGCGGCTCGGCCGGTCCGGCGTGCGCCCGGTGCGCGCCGAGCTGCCCCGGGTGCTGGAGATCGGCGCGCTGGCGCTGACCGAGACCGCGCTCGGCTGGTTGTCCGGCAGCGGCTCCGGCGTGGACGCCGCGGGCGTCGACCTGCTGCGCAGCCTGGCCATCGTCGCGCCCGAGGACGGCATGGAGGTCGCCTCCATGATCGCCGGGCACGGCCAGGACACCGCCAGGGCGGCGGGGGAGGCGCTGCGCCGCGCCGGGCTGGTCACCGGCACGCCGCCCGACCGCTTCGCCCATCCGCGCATCCAGCAGGCCGTGCTGGCCGGGATGGACCCGGGCGAGCGCGACCGGCTGCACCGCCGTACCGCGTCGCTGCTGTACCGGCTGGGCGCGCCGCTGCGCCGCTCGGCCCGCCACCTGATGTCGGCCGGCCCGACCGGCGACCCGCTCACCGTCACCGTGCTGCGCGAGGCCGCCGGCGAGGCCGCCGCCAGGCACTCGTGGGAGGACGCGACCGGCTACCTGCACCGCGCGCTGGCCGAGACCGACGACCAGGACACCGTGCTGGAGGTCACCGCCGAGCTGGGCGCCGTGGAGAAGCACCGCGACCTGCCCGCCTGCCTGCGCCACCTGCGCACCGCCTACGGCCGGGTCAGGCTGGCCCCGCACGCCCTGATGTCGCTGGCGCCGTTCGCCGACATCCTGGTCACCGCGAACTCCGCCGAGGCCGCCGAGGTCTTCGCCGGCGCGGCCGAGAGCGCCGCCGCCGCCCCGCAGTTCGGCGGCGCGGACCTGCTGCTCGTGCTCGCCGCCCAGGCGCTGCTGTGGGGCCGCTCGGCCGGACGGCTCGGCCTGCGCCGGCTCGGACGCTCCCTCGGCACGCTGGTCAGCCCGGCGGCCCGGGAGTTCCTCAGCGTGCTGGCCCTGGCCACCGGCGCGCGGGGCCGCAGCCTGCCGCGCACGCTCGCCCAGACCCGGCGCTGCCTCGACGGCCAGGGCCCGGTGCCGGCGGCCGCCGTGCTGCCGCTGGTGTGGGGCGACCGCCTCGACGAGGCCTCCTACTGGGCCGAACGCCTGGTCAGCGAGACCCAGGAGGCCGGCTCCGGCACCGGCCTGGCGCTGGCGCTGCTGACCCGGGCCGAGGTGCGCTACCAGCTCGGCAGCCTGGAGGCCGGGCTGGCCGACGCCGAGGCCGCCGTCGTCAGCGCGCGCGAGTGCCAGGCCGAGGGGTTCCACGTGGCCGCCGCCGCCTGCGCCGCCCGGGTGCTGGTGGAGTTCGGCGACCTGGAGGCCGCGGAGTCGGCGCTGAAGTCCGTCGCCCCGTACGGCGACTGGCACCCGATGATCTCCGGACAGGCCCTCGACGCCCTGGGCCGCCTCCGGCTCGCCCAGGGCCGCCCGCGCGACGGCCTGCTGACCCTGCTGGAGTGCGGCCGCCGCCTGACCGCCGCCGGCATCACCAACCCCGCCTGCGTGCCCTGGGGCACGAACTCGATCCTGGCCTACGT
Source organism: Nonomuraea sp. NPDC001684 (assembly GCF_053596515.1). Taxonomy (NCBI): domain Bacteria; kingdom Bacillati; phylum Actinomycetota; class Actinomycetes; order Streptosporangiales; family Streptosporangiaceae; genus Nonomuraea; species Nonomuraea sp. NPDC001684. Next base: position 6,333 of record NZ_JBSFGJ010000087.1, on the reverse strand, counting down.
CCTGTCCGGGGAGCGCTCGGCGGCCCGCATGGTGGCCGAACGGGAGCTGGAGCTGGCCCGCGCCTGGGGCGCGCCCACCGTCGTCGCCCGCGCGCTCAGCGCGGGCAGCCTCGCCCACGAGGGACGGGTCCGGCTCGACATGCTGCACGAGGCCGTCGCCCTGCTGGGCAACCGGGGCGCCCGGCTCGAACACGCCAGAGCCCTGCTCCGCCTCGGCATCGCCCAGCGCCAGGCCGGCGACGACGGCAAGGCCCACGAGACGCTGGCCCTGGCGCTGCGGCTGGCCGCCGACTGCGGCGCGGGCCGCCTGGCCGCCCTGGCCGACAAGCACCGCGCCGCCACCGCCCCGGCCCGCGCCGCCGCCCTCGTCCCCGGCCAGGACGACCACGTGCTGACCGTCGGCGAACGCCGGGTCACCGACCTGGTGCTGCGCGGGATGAGCAACCTGGAGGTGGCCACGACGCTGTCGATCAGCAAGCGCACCGTGGACACCCATCTCGCCCGCATCTACCGCAAGCTCGGCATCCACACCCGCGCCGAACTCGCCGTCATCCTCACCGGCCTGTCCGACGACGACCCGCCCGCCGGCGAACCCGTGCCCACCGGCCCCCACGAATACCTGTGAAGGCGGATCGCCGCGTCGCTCAACCTGGCCGACGCCCATCGGTACGCAGGTGACGCGGCAACCTCGGAAACCCTGTGCCGCGCGACGCTCGCCCTTGCCAGGAAGGAAGCACCCGAAATGGTGTGCTTCCCGCTCCAGCATCTCGGCAAGACCCTTGCCGACCTGGGACGCAAGCAGGAGGCCCGCGAGGTGCCGCAGGAGGCCCTGGCCCTGCGCACGGCCGAAGGCGACCCCGAGCTGATCGCCGGCACCCAGGCGGCCCTGCGATCACTCGACGCCGCCGCCATCGGCGAAGACCCGACCCCTGATCGCCGCATGCCATTGGAGCGGCCGGGGGACGCGAGCGTGACGACGATCGAGCAGGAGCCGTCCGACCCCTGGCCGTGATCCGCCCGCTCGGCCTCCCCTCAGCCGAGCCGGTACAGCTCACCGCCGCCCTTGTCGGACCTGCCGCCGTACGCGCTCGCGGGAACCCTCGTGCCGTTCTTCCGCACCCATGAGGCGATGGCGGGGTCGCCGCTCATCGGGCCGCTCTCACCCGCCCCGTTGATCACGATGTGGCGCAGTTCGCCCCTGCCGACGTACTCCTGCAGCCTGGCCACCGTCATCGCCGGGTCCTGCCCGGTGAAGCCGCCCATCGCGATCACCGGCTCGCCGGTCGACAGGATGATCGACGACGCCTGCTGGGCACTGACCACGGCGACCAGCCAGCGCGCACCGCCCCGGTTCTTGAGCAGGTAGCCGACCATGTCGTCGCTCAACTCACCGGCCGGCCCGCCGACCACCAGCATGCCGCCCCGCCCCTGGGGCGGCGCCTGACCGTTCCCGGCCTGACCGTTCTGGGCCTGCGCCGCGTACGGCCCCGCCAGCGCGTTGCCGCTGGTGTTGCCGCCGCCGAACGCGGTCACCGCCGCGTACGCCCCCGGACCCGCCAGGGCCGCGACCAGCGTTAACGCCATCGACGCGACGACGACGCCGTGGCTCCGCGCCCACGGCAGCCGCGCGGCCACCAGCGCGAGCACCGCCAGCACGGTCGCCGCCACGATCATCCAGCGCAGCCAGGGATTCCAGTCGGGCGTCCGGTTCAGCAGCGCGAACGACCACGCCCCGGTGACCGCGACGCCCACGGGCAGCACCCACGACCACCGGATCGGCCCCCGGTACGCGTCGTACAACAACACCCCGCCCACTCCGGCCAGTACGGCGATCGCGGGGGCCAGCGAGGTGGTGTAGTACGGGTGGAACACGCCCTTGGCGAAGCTGAACGCCGCCCAGTACATCGCCAGCCAGCCGCCCCACAGCACCAGCCCGGCCCGGGCCAGGTCGGTGCGCGACCGCTGCCACAGCAGCACGCCCCCCGCGATCAGCGCGAGCATCGCGAACGGCAGCAGCCAGGAGATCTGACCGCCGACCATGTCGTTGAACATCCGTCCCGCGCCCGGGGCGCCGCCGAAGCCCCCGCCGCCCCGGCCGCCGCCGGGCGTCTCCAGTCCGAAGATCCGGCCCAGGCCGTTGAAGCCGATGACGAGGTCACGCACGGTGCCGTCGGTGCTGCCTCCGATGAACGGACGACTCCCGGACGGCGTCAGGTCGACCACCACCATCCACCAGGAACTCGACACCACCAGCACCGCACCCGCCGCCAGCAGATGCCCCACTCGGCGCAGCACGCCGGGCCTGGCCGCCACCAGGTAGGCCAGCGCCAGCGCCGGGACGACCACGAACGCCTGCAGCATCTTGGTGTTGAACCCGCACCCCACGAACGCGGCCGAGGCCAGCAGCCAGCGCAGGCGTCCCGACTCGATCGCGCGCTGACACGACCACGCGGCCAGCACCAGCCACAACACCAGCAGCGTGTCGGGATTGTTGTCGCGGTTGATGGCCACCGTGATCGGGGTCAGCGCCAGCACCCCGGCAGCGATCAGCGCCGCCGGAAGCCCGGCCGCGCGCCGTACCGTGGCGTGCAGCACCGCGACGGCGGCCACCCCGGCCAGCACCTGCGGCAACATCAGGCTCCACGTCCCGAACCCCAGGACGCGGGCGAGCAGGCCCATCGCCCACAGCGCCATCGGAGGCTTGTCCACGGTGATGAACGACTCGGAGTCCAGGGCCCCGAAGAAGAACGCCTTCCAGCTCCCGGTGCCGCTCTTGACCGCCGCCGAGTAGTAGGAGTTGGCGTAGCCGGCCGACCACAGGTTCCACGCGTACAGCACGAAAGCCGCCGACAGCACGCCCCAGAGCGCCGGACGCGACCAGCGCGGATCTTCAGGCCCGCCCAAGGCCAGCCGGCGCAGCCACCCCGATGCGGCATGCGAGCGAGGCCTGTCAGACGGGCCCGGCGGATCGGAGGGCGTCAGTGAACGACGTACGGGGATGGTCATGCGACCTCGTCCTTCCGGGGCGTGCCGACGGTCGGATCGGCCGGGGCCGACCGGCGCCCCAGGCGTCGTGGATGGAAGATCCAGGTGCGCATCAGCAGGAACCGCACCAGCGTCGCGACCCCGTTGGCGGTCACCAGCGCGGCGATCTCGACGGCCCGTGGCGCCTCGGGCGCCAGTGCGTGCAGCAGGGCCAGGCAGCCGGTGCTCAGCACCAGTCCGAGCAGGAACGCCAGACCGCCCTCCAGCTGCTGCCGGAATGCCCGTACCCGGCCCGTCACCCCGAAGGTGAACCGGCGGTTGGCGGCGGTGTTGCCGACAGTGGTGATCAACAGCGAGACCGCGTTCGCCCACAGCGGCCCCGTCACCATGCGCAGCAGCACGAACAGCACCAGCTGAGCGATCGTGCTGAACACCCCGATGATCGCGAAAGTCGGCAGTTGCCGGGCCATCCCCGCCGGCAGCCGCGGCCGCGGCCGGCTCTCCACCGGGGCGTCGAACGCGCCCGTCAGCATGCGCCGCGCCACCCGGGCCATGCCCTTCAGGTCATCCAGCGCGGTTCGCAGGACGTCCACGCGGCTGTCGGGGTCGTCGACCCAGTCCACCGGCACCTCGTGGATGCGCAGCCCGTTGCACTCGGCCAGCAGCAGCAACTCGGTGTCGAAGAACCACTTCTCGTCCTGCACCGACGGCAGCAACGCCCTGGCGATCACGGTCCGCGCGGCCTTGAAACCACATTGGGCGTCGGTGAAGCGGGCCGCCAGCGTCGTGCGCAACAACACGTTGTAACCCCGGGAGATCAGCTCCCGTCTCGGGCCGCGCACCACCGCCGACCCGCGCGTCAGCCGGGTCCCGATGGCCAGATCGCTGTGCCCGGAGATCAGCGGCGCCACCAGCGGAAAGAAGGCGTCCAGGTCGGTGGACAGATCCACGTCCATGTAGGCGACCACGTCGGCGTCGCTGTGGCTCCACACATGCCGCAGCGCCCGTCCGCGGCCCTTCTGCTCCAGCCGTACCGCCCGGACCCCGTGCAGTTCGGTCTCCAGCTCCTGCGCGACCTGCCACGTCCCGTCGACGCTGGCGTTGTCGGCGATCGTGATCCGAAACCGGTAGGGGAACGTCTCCTCCAGATAGGCGTGCAGTCTGCGCACGCTGCACGCCAGCACATGCTGCTCGTTGTAGACCGGAATGGCGATCTCCACCATGCGATCCATGACCAACTCCTCGCTCGCTCGAAGGGCCTGTCAAAGGTGTGGCCGCGGAGTCGATCACCTGGCGGCGACGTCCGCTGCGCCGAGCCGGGACGCACGCGAACTCAGGGCGGGCAACGCCGTGCCCCTCAGCGTGTCGACCGCCGGACCACCTCAGCCGCCCCCGCCCCCGCCCCCGCCAGGCGTGCCGCCGGTGACAGCCTGTACCTCCCGCACGGTCAGCTCCTGCAGCGTCCCGCCGTCGGTGTTGCTGAGGATGACACCGACCCAGCCGGTGTACGGGTAGATGTTCCAGCTGGCGCCGACACCGGGGTTGGCGCCGGCGCGCCCGTGCACCCACTGACCGCTGACGATGCGGACCGCCATGTGGTAGGCCCCGAACGACTGCGGCCCGTGGGGGAACTTGGCCGCGGTGAGCACCTCGGCGTAGGGCCGTTCCAGCACCGTGCCTTCGCTCAGGGCGTGCGCGAACCGGACCAGATCCGGTGCGGTGGCGAAGCCCCCGTCCCCAGGGGCGTCGATGAAGCCGCGGCCCGGGTTCTTGCCCGGCGTGGACTGGTTCGAGCTGCTCTTGCCCAGGTTGCGGACGGCGTCCACCACGCTGCCGTCAGCCAGCTTCATGTGCGGGTGCGCGATGTGCGCATCGGTGAGCCACTGCCGCCTGGTGTAGAACGCCGAGCCGGTCATGCCGCAGCGCTTGAAGATGTTCTCCTCGACGTAGTCCCAGTACGTCCTGCCGGTCACCGCCTCCACGATCAGTGCCGGGATGACGACGTCGGCGCCGGCGTGTTCGGTGGGGGTGCCGGGGGAGGCCACCAGCTTCGCCTTCCGGGCCCACCGCTCGTAGAACTCGTGCACCTCCTCCCGGCTCCGGAAGATGCGCTGCGGGTCCTCCTCCGGGGTGTTCAGCCCGGAGGTGCCGGAGAGCAGGTGGTGGACGGTCACCCGCTCGGCGACGTCCTTGGCGTAGCCCGTCAGGTGGGTGCCCACCGTGTCCGACAGCTTCACCTTGCCCTGCTGCACCAACTGCAGGATGGCCACCGCGCCGAACGGCTTGCCCGCCGAACTGAGGCTGAACGCGATGCCTTCGTGATTGCGGATCCCCTTCTCCTTGTCCGCCATGCCGTAGCTGCGGGACAGCACCGTCCGGCCCCGGTGCGACAGCAGCACCACGCCGGAGAACCTGCCCTCCGCGGCCAGCTTCGCCACGTACCGGTCGTAGGCTCCGCCGGGACGGGTGTCCGGCGGGATGCCGGGGCCGGTCGCGGCCGGACGGTGCTGCCGGTTGCCCGGCCGGCCGCCCACCAGCGGCGCGCCGGCCGCCACCACGCCGGCCGCCGCGAGCCCGCTCCACCCGAGCAGCCGCCGCCGGCCGACGCCACCCACAGAGTCCATGATCACGGTCCTTTCCTGACGACGAACCGACCGCTGCAGGTCTGACCGCGACCGCCGCCGGCAGCCGATCACCACCATGTGGTCGGTGCCTCTACTGAAGACGGAGGACGGTTGCGGTGGCGTATGCGCTTTTCGATACGCCCGCGATACACCGAACCCCCGACATCAAGGCACTGACGCAGGCCGCTCGACAGCCCGGAGGAGTATGGCCCGTGGCCCTGGTAGGCCATCGAACATGGCGGGGAGACCTCACCGGCGAAGAATGGTCCCTGATCGACCGCTGGATGAGCGCGGCCCGAGATCGGATCTGCGGCGGCTGTTCAACGCGGTGAGGTGGCGGTTCCGTACCGGCAGCCTGTGGGACGTGACGTGCCGGACGAGTACGAGCCGCTGGCCAGAACTCCGTACCGGCCCTGGGCCGGCGGCCCGATGGGCGGCCGCCTGAGGATGAGCGTCTGGAGCCGTGAGGCGGGCCTTGCCCGGGAAGGCGGGGGCCGGTCCGCGAAACGAAGAAGCCCCAGTCGTCCGGCGCTTGCCGTTCGCTGGGGCTTGACCGCTGTCCGGACCGGACCGAAACCCGGTCTGACTTCCGAAGAGCGTGGGTGGACGATACTGGGATTGAACCAGTGACCTCTTCCGTGTCAGGGAAGCGCTCTCCCGCTGAGCTAATCGTCCTTGTTGAGTTGTCACTCAGAGCGGAAGACGGGATTCGAACCCGCGACCC
>NZ_JBSFGJ010000086.1:0-27987 GCF_053596515.1 Nonomuraea sp. NPDC001684 | reverse complement strand
AGACCCCGCCGAAGAGCTGCTCGAAGCCGCCTACAAGGAGATCGCGCGATGATCCTCGTGCTCAACGGCCCCAACCTGAGCCGGCTCGGCACCCGGCCACCACTCCGGCCGCCCCTGCGGCGGCCAGCGGCGCCCGTGGATCACGCCAGCGGATCACAGTCGTTGCCCATCCTGTCTTGAACCCTGCACCAGTGACCGCCGAAGCCCGGCGCTCACATCGCCAGTGTGTGCGGTCGCGGATGCGCGGGTGGTGACAACGCCGATGTCGTCACCGATCTGATAACCACACAGACCAATTTCCGCCAAGAGTTCCTTGACAGCGAGTCAGGAACTCCCTGCAGACGCCACCGTACGCACGAAAGGTCACGGACCAGCCACGTTCCGGGATCCTCTCAATACGAGTCGGTAATGACGTTGATCAACTCTTCACCTGCGAGGTAGCGCCCGAGCTGCTCGCGGATCAGCCGGAGCGTGCGCCGCACGGAGGCGGGGGTGCTGCCCGCGATGTGCGGCGTGATCAGCACGCCCGGAGCGCTCCAAAGGGGGTGGCCCTGCGGCAGCGGCTCGGGCGCGGTGACGTCGAGCGCGGCGCGTAGCCTACCGGTTTTGAGCTCGGCGATCAGGGCTTCGGTGTCGACCACGCCGCCCCTGGCCGCGTTGACCAGGACGGCGCCGTCCTTCATGCGGGCCAGGAAGGCGGCGTCGACCATGCCGGCGGTGTCGGGCGTGGCGGGCACGAGCAGGACCACGACGTCGGCCGACGGCAGCAGCGCGGGCAGCTCCTCCATCGCGTGCACGCCCTCGCGCGCGCTCCTGGCCACCCGGACGACCTCGACCTCGAAGCCGCTCAGCCGCCGCTCGACCGCCGCGCCGATGGACCCGTGGCCGACGATGAGCACGGTGGAGTCGGCCAGCACGCCGGTGTGGTGGTAGGTCCACTCGCCGCGGCGCTGGGCGTCGGTGAATCCGGGGAACTCCCTGAGCACCGCGATCATCGCGCCGACCGCCCACTCGGCGGTGCCGGCGTCGTGCACGCCGCGGGCGTTGCACAGCACCACCCCTTCGGGCAGGTGCGGCCGGTACGGCTCCACCCCCGCGGTGACGGTCTGCACCAGCCGCAGCGAGCGCATCCGCGCCAGCGTCCCCGGCACGTCGGGCACCACGACCAGCGGCGGGATCCAGACCTCGACGTCCTCGATGCCGTCCGGCATGGCCGAACCATCGTAGACAGTGCATTCGACGCCTGGAATGTCAGACAGGACATCCGCCGCCGCTTCGGACGGAACCCAGATCTTCATGCCGAGAACCTTACGACCCGCGGGGAAGTATGGAACACATGAGGAAGCTCTGGACGATCGTGCTCCTGGCCGCGCTCCCCGCCTGCTCGGCCGGCGGCGAGGCGCCGACGGCCGAGGACCCGGCGGCCTCCACCCCGGCGGCATCCACCCCGACGGCCTCCATCCCCACGACCGGGGCCCCGACGGCCAAGGCTCCGACGGCCAGGGCGCCCCGCGCCCCCAAGGACGTGGCGACCGGTCTGGCCGTGCCGTGGGCGATCGCGTTCCTGCCCGGTGGCGACGCCCTGGTCACCGAGCGGGACACGGCCAGGCTGCTGCGCGTCACCCGCGCGGGCAAGGTCACCGAGGTCGCCCGGATCGGCGACGCGCGGCCCGGCGGCGAGGGCGGCCTGCTGGGCGTGGCGGTCAAGGACCGGCAGGTCTTCCTCTACTACACCGCCGAGCAGGACAACCGGATCGTCCGCTACCGGCTCGGCGACGACGGCCTCGGCGACGAGCGGCTCCTCGTGCGAGGCATCCCCAAGGGCGGCATCCACAACGGCGGCCGGCTCGCCTTCGGCCCCGACGGCTACCTGTACGCCACCACCGGCGAGACCGGCGACCGCGGCCTGGCCCAGCGGCGCGACTCGCTCGGCGGCAAGATCCTGCGCATGACCGTGGACGGCGCCCCCGCCCCCGGCAACCCGTTCGGCACGCTCGTCTACAGCTACGGCCACCGCAACGTCCAGGGCCTGGCCTGGGACACCGCGGGCCGCCTGTACGCCTCCGAGTTCGGCGCCGACACCTACGACGAGATCAACCTGGTCCGGCCGGGCGCCAACTACGGCTGGCCGGTGGTCGAGGGCAAGGGGAAGGACGCCCGGTTCGTCAACCCCATCGTCACCTGGTCCACCGGCGAGGCGTCGCCGTCCGGCATGGCGTACGCGGACGGCGCGCTGTGGGTGGGCACGCTGCGCGGCCAGCGGCTGTGGCAGGTGCCGCTGGCCCGGGACGGCTCGCCGGGCGCGCCGGTGGCCCACTACACCGGCCGCTACGGCAGGCTGCGCGCGGTCACCGCGGCGCCCGGCGGCGGCCTGTGGGTGAGCACCAGCAACAAGGACGGCCGGGGCTCACCGCGTCCGGGCGACGACCGCATCCTGGCGGTTGCCACGTCCTAGCCGGCCGCGCCGCAGGTGAGCGCGGTCTGCGGCCGGTACTTGGTGACCAGCTTCTTGTCCTTCTTCACGATCTCGCCGTCCTTGTGGAAGACGCGGGTGACGTCGATCGTGAAGCCCTGCTGGCCGGTGGTCGGCACGCAGCCCGGCTCGCTGCTGGTCGCCCGGCCGAACGGCTTGAAGTCGCGCCGCTCGGACTCGACCGCCTCGACCTTGTCGTAACGCTTGGTGCTCCACAGGGTGACGCTGACCGTCGTGGCGGTGGTGGCGGTCTTGATCAGCACGCCGTACTCGGAGTCGTTGCGCCACTTGAGGTCGCGGTCGGGGTAGAGCAGCGCCACGTCGCGCCCGGCCGGGTAGGAGGGCGCGTAGTAGTCCATGGGCTCGTGCTCGACCAGGTCGAAGCCGCCGAGGAAGGCCGCGTTGTACATGGTGGTGGCGAACTGGGAGACGCCGCCGCCGACGATGTCGACCATCCGGCCGCCGACGATCTGACCGGCCCGGACGTAGCCGTCCTCGACCGTGCGCTCGCCGGTCGCCTCGTTGAGCGAGAGCGTCTCGCCCGGCTTGACCAGCCTGCCGTCCAGTTCCTGGGCCATGCGGCGGATGTTGGTGACGCGCGGCGGGCAGCAGTCGAAGGACGTGCTGAACGTGCCGACGTTCTCCTTGATGCCGAGGCCGCGGATCTGGCTCGTGGTGACCTCCGGGGTGACCACGCCGAGCTTGACCTCCACGGTCCGCGGGCCCGCGGAGGCGAGCAGCTTCTCGACGTCGCGGGCCAGCAGCTTGGCGTTCACGCCCCGGCCCTTGCGGGCGGGCACCAGCACCGGCTTGTCGCCGACGATCTGGTACGTCGCGTCGCGCGGCTGCTGGGTGGCGTCCACGAGGCTGTTCTCCACCGGCGCGAGCGCGGCCTCCGCGTCGAACTGGGGGACGAGCGCGCCGTCGCCGCCCGGCACGTAGGTCAGGTGGGCGGCGATCATGGCGGGGGTGAGCTGGGCCTGCTTGCCGGCGAGGGTCAGCGTGACGGGCGCGGAGACGGCCTTCCTGGCCGCGGCCAGGGCCGACTCGACGCTCTCGGCCGAGGTGGCGGGCTTGGCCGGGCGCATGGAGAGCACCACGGCGCCGCCGCCGCGCAGGAACGCCTCGCCGATCCGGCGCACGGCGTCGTCGCGGTCGAGGAGCACGCCGTCCTCGGGCATGCGGGCCTTGGGCTCCAGCCCCGAGAAGGTCACCCTGCCCTCGCGGGCCTGCTTGTCCACGCCTTCGGCCAGGCCCTCGACGGTCCTGGTGAGCTGGGAGGAGTCGATGGTGATCTTCGGCGGGACGTCGGTCGTGCCGGTCAGGCCGCGCCAGACCTCGACCGGGCCGGGGAAGCCGCTGGGGGCCTGCCCGATGGTGCCGACCACGTCGAGTTCGAGACCGGCCTCGTCGGGCTGGACGGTGTCCTTCTTGCCGTTGATGTTCACCGTGACCGGCCGGCTGAGCCTGGGGCCCAGCTCGGTGCGCAGCTTGTCGGCCGCCTGGGTGACGGTCAGGCCGCCGATCTCCACGCCGCCCACCCGGGTGCCGCGCAGCACGGCCCCCGACATCATCACGGCCGGCACCACGTACGCCAGCGTGGCCAGGACGAGCACCAGCACCAGCACCCCGGGCAGCAGGCGACGCCGGCGGACGGGCTCCGGCTCGAAGGCGGCCGGCCGGTCACCGCTCCCCCCGAACACGGGGGCGGGCCCAGCGGGGTCCTTGTCCTTCATCGGCCACGGCTGCGCGGGAGGCGCCTTCGGTGGCAGCGCGCCGCCGGTCTGACCGCCGGGCGCGCTCGGTCCGGGGGCCGGCCGGGGCTCCTGCTGGTCCTGCGGGCCGAAGATGTCACGGGACACGCCCGGAGGTAATCCTTCGATCCGCGGCTTCTTGGAGACACCCGACGTGGGCATCGGCACCGAGGCGAACGGGTCCGTCGGTGATTCGATCGGTCCGGCGTTTCGCACGCCTCAATCTCCTCCCGGTCCGCAGCCAAGTCTCAGGCAACAGTAAGGCACGAGTATCCGACTATGTCACCAGAAACGAATACGGAAGTGTGTCAACCTAGCCACCGGTAGCGATGTTCCGGTCGCCCGGCGGTGCCGTACCTGGGGTGGAGCTCGGCCCGGCCGGACGCGCACAGGTGCTCCAGGTACCGCCGCGCGCTCACCCTCGACAGGCCCGTGAGCTCGGCCGTCTCGGCCGCCGACAGGTCGCGCCCGGCCTCGCGCAGCGCCTGCGCCACCAGCGCGCAGGTGGCCGCCGACAGGCCCTTGGGCACCGGGACGGGCTGCTTGGGCGCGCCGAACAGCCGGTCCACGTCGTCCTGGCGGGCCTGGGGGCCGATGGCGGTGAGCCGCCTGCGGGTGTCGGCGTACTGGCGCAGGCGTTCGGTGAGCGCGGCGGCGGTGAACGGCTTGATCAGGTAGTTGACCGCCCCGCCGCGCATGGCCTCCCTGACCGTGGCGACGTCGCGGGCGGCGCTGATCATCAGGACGTCCACGTCGTCGATGGCCTTGAGCACCTCCAGGCCGGACATGTCGGGCAAGTAGATGTCGAGCAGGACCAGATCGGGCCGGAGCTCGGCCACGGCGGCGAGCGCGTCGGCCCCGGTGTGCGCCACGGCGACGACCTCGAAGCCGGGCACGCGCGAGACGTAGCCGCCGTGGATCCGGGCGACCATGAAGTCGTCGTCCACCACCAGGACCCGTACGTCGTTCACGCGTGGGCCTCGGCGGGCAGCAGGGCGGTGAAGACGGCGCCGCCGGCGTTGCGCACCCGGACCCAGCCGCCCCGGCGCAGGCACGCCTGCCGGGTCAGCGCCAGGCCCAGGCCACGCGGCCCCGACAGGGCGGCCTTCGTCGTGAACCCCTCCCTGAAGACCTCCTCCACCAGCTCGGGGGTGATGCCGGGGCCCGAGTCGCCGACGCGGACGTGCAGCCCTTCGGCGTCGGCCACGACCGAGACCTCGATCGTGCCGCCCGCGCCGTCGAGCGCGTCGATCGCGTTGGCCACCAGGTTCCCGACCACCAGGACGGCGTCCTGCGGGTCGCCGAGCGCGCCCTCCGGCACGGCGGAGTCCTCGGCCAGCACCAGCCGCGCCCCGCGCTCGGCCGCCTCGGCCGACTTGGCCAGCAGCAGCGCGGCCAGCGTGGGGTCCTGGACGCGTTCGCGCAGGCCGGTGGCGTACGCGCCGGCCGTGGTGCGGGTGATGAAGCCGATCGCGGCCTCGTGCTCGCCGAGCTCCAGCAGGCCGACGACGGTGTGCATGCGGTTGGCGAACTCGTGGGCCTGGGCCCGCAGGGCCTCGGTCGCGCTGCTGGTGTCGTCCAGCTCGCGGGCCAGGCGGACCAGCTCGGTGCGGTCGCGCAGGGTGACGACCCAGCCGCGGTGCCGGCCGCGTACCGCGACCGGGGTCCTGTTGAGCACCAGCACGCGCTCGCCGTGCAGCACCACGCGGTCCTCGCCCGGGTCGGCGCCGGTCAGCACGTCGCGCATGCGCTCGGAGACCGGCATGCGGGTCACGTCGGTCCCGAGGTCGCCGAGCAGGTCGCGGGCGGCGTCGTTGACCAGCGTGACCCGCCCGGCCAGGTCGAGGGCCAGCACGCCCTCCTTCACGCCGTGCAGCACGCCCTCGCGCTGCTCCAGCAGCGCGGCGATCTCGCGCGGCTCCAGCCCGAACGTCTGCCTGCGCACCCGGGCGGTGATCAGCGCGGCCAGCGCCAGGCCGGCCAGCAGCACGGCCAGCGCGGTCCAGATCAGCGGCGGCAGCGCGCCGCCGAGCTGGCCGGTGACCGTGGTCTGGAGCACGCCGACCGACACCAGGCCGATGACGTTGCCGTATTCGTCGCGGATGGGGGTCTTGCCGCGGACCGTGGTGCCGATCGTGCCCGTCTCGGTGCCGACCCAGCTGCGGCCCGTACGCAGGACCGCGGTGCCGTCGGTGGACAGCCGCTTGCCGATCAGGGCGGCGTTGGGATGGGCGTAGCGCTTCTGCTCGGCGTTGGCGATGGCCACGTAGTCGGCTCCGGTCTCGTGCTGGACGCTGAGCGCCAGCGGTTGCAGCACCGACTCCGGGTTCTCCAGCCTGAAGGCGTCGCGCACCTGCGGAAGGGCGGCCACCGACTGGGCGATGGCCAGGGCGCGCTGCTGGTGCAGCGCGTCGAGCTGCTCCCTCGTGTGCCCCGCCCACACGCCTGCCGTGCCGCCGACGGCGAGCAGCACGATCACCATCTGGAGCACGAACAACTGGGTGCCGAGGGGGGCGTCGGTAACCCTGCGCACGCCCACATGGAAACAAAGCCAGGTCACGGCCAGGTCGCGACCAATACGACCACTATGACGGCAACCGCCCAAAGCCTCGACCGGGCAGGGAACGGGCATCACCATCGCAGGCCAACGACTGTGCGAATCCCCCTTGGAGTGATCATGCGCTTGCGCGTATTCGCCGCCGCTCTGGCGGCACTCTCCGTCGCCGCCCTGTCCGGCTGCGGCGAGACCGGCGCCTCCGGCGGCGACGGCTCCCTGCGGATCATGGCCCCCGCGGCGGCCGGCGGCGGCTGGGACCAGACCGCCCGCACGGCCGAGCAGGCGCTCAAGACGGCCGACCCCAAGCGCAAGGTCGAGGTCTACAACGTGCCGGGCGCGGGCGGCACGATCGGCCTGGCCCAGCTCGCCGGCGAGAAGGGCAACGGCAACCTGCTGATGACCATGGGCCTGGTCATGGTCGGCGCGATCGAGCAGAACAAGTCGAAGGTCACCCTGGCCGAGACCACCCCCATCGCCAAGCTGACCGAGGAGTACGAGATCGTCGTGGTCCCGGCCGACTCCCCGTTCAAGACGCTGGCCGACATGGTCGCCGCGTGGAAGGCCGACCCGGCGAAGGTCTCCGTCGCGGGCGGCTCGGCGGGCGGCACCGACCACATCGTGGCCGGGCTGATGGCCAAGGCCGCGGGCGTGGACCCCAAGCAGGTCAACTACATCGCCCACTCCGGCGGCGGCGAGGCGCTCAACGCGCTGCTGGGCAGCAAGGTCAGCGCGGGCATCTCGGGCGTCGGCGAGTTCGCCGAGCACGTGAAGTCCGGCAAGCTGCGGGCGCTGGCCGTCAGCAGCGGCTCGCGCGTCGCCGGCCTCGACGCGCCGACGCTGAAGGAGGGCGGCCTGGACGTCGAGCTGGCCAACTGGCGCGGCTTCGTCGCCCCCGGCGGTCTGGACGACGCCGCCAAGAAGTCCCTCACCGACCTGGTCACCAAGATGCACGACTCCCAGCCCTGGAAGGACGCCGTCGCCAAGAACGGCTGGATCGACTCCTTCCAGACCGGGCAGCAGTTCGCCGACTACCTGAAGTCCGAGGAGACCAAGGTCAAGGGCATCATCGCCGAAATGGGGCTCGTGTCCTGATGGCTCGCCGGTGGCGGCCCGAACTCGGGCTGGCGGTCGTGGTGCTCGGGCTGGGCGTGTTCGTGATGGTCGGCACGCTCGACGTCTCGGCCGCGGCCTCCCAGCTCGGCCTCGGGCCGCGCTTCTTCCCCATGCTGGTCGGCGCGGCCATGGTGCTGATCGGCCTGTTCTACGTGATCGACGTGCTGCGCGGCGGCGCCGGCGACCCCGAGGAGAGCGAGGACGTGGACGCGGACGCGCCCACCGACTGGCGCAGCGTCGGCCTGGTCAGCGGCGTCTTCCTGGCCTTCGCCGCGCTCCTCGACGTGCTCGGCTGGGTCATCGGCGCGAGCCTGCTGTTCTTCGGCCTGTCGGTCGTGCTCGGGGCCGAGCACAAGCTGCGGGCCGCCGTGGTGGCCGTGGTGCTCGGCGTGACGACGTACCTGCTGTTCGTCAAGGGCCTCGGCGTCTCGCTGCCGGCCGGCCCGCTCGGCGGGGTGATCTGAGATGGGCTCGCTCCAGCTCCTCATGGACGGCTTCGCCGCCGCCCTCACCCCCGTCAACCTGCTGTACGCCCTGATCGGCGTCACCCTCGGCACCCTGGTCGGCGTGCTGCCCGGCATCGGGCCCGCGATGACCGTGGCGCTGCTGCTGCCGATCACCTTCACCGTGCCGCCGGCCAGCGCGTTCATCATGTTCGCCGGCATCTACTACGGCGGCATGTACGGCGGCTCGACCACCTCCATCCTGCTCAACACGCCCGGCGAGTCGTCCTCCATGATCACCGCCCTGGAGGGCAACAAGATGGCCAGGCGCGGACGGGCGGCGCAGGCCCTGGCCACGGCGGCCGTCGGGTCGTTCGTGGCGGGCACGATCGCCACCGCGCTGCTGGTGGTGGCCGCGCCCGCCGTGGTGAGCTTCGCGATCTCGTTCGGCCCCGAGGACTACTTCGCGCTGGCGATCCTGGCCTTCACCGCCGTGTCGTCGGTGTTGTCCCGCTCGGTCGTGCGCGGGCTGGCCTCCCTGGGGCTGGGGCTGGTCATCGGGCTGATCGGCATCGACCAGCAGACCGGTCAGGCGCGGCTCACGCTGGGCGTCCCGCAGCTGCTCGACGGCATCGACGTGGTGATCGTCGCGGTCGGCCTGTTCGCGGTCGGCGAGGCCCTGTACGTGGCCTCCCGGCTGCGGCACGCCGCGCCCGAGGTGGTGCCCGTGGGCCGGGCGTGGATGGGGCGCGCCGACTGGCGGCGCTCGTGGTTGCCGTGGCTGCGCGGGACCGCGCTCGGCTTCCCGTTCGGCGCGCTGCCCGGCGGGGGCGCGGAGATCCCCACGTTCCTGTCGTACGCGGCCGAGAAGCGCCTGGCCAAGGGCGTGGCCAAGGAGGAGTACGGCAAGGGCGCCATCGAGGGCGTCGCGGGCCCGGAGGCGGCCAACAACGCCTCGGCCGCCGGGACCCTGGTC
The DNA here is from genome assembly GCF_053596515.1 of Nonomuraea sp. NPDC001684. Lineage (NCBI taxonomy): Bacteria > Bacillati > Actinomycetota > Actinomycetes > Streptosporangiales > Streptosporangiaceae > Nonomuraea > Nonomuraea sp. NPDC001684. Next base: position 18,671 of record NZ_JBSFGJ010000086.1, on the reverse strand, counting down.
CCGCTGCTCACGCTGGGCCTGCCCACCTCGGCCACGGCCGCCATCCTGCTGGCCGCCTTCCAGCAGTACGGCCTGCAGCCCGGCCCGCAGCTCTTCGACCACAACCCGGCCCTGGTGTGGGCGATGATCGCCTCGCTGTTCGTCGGCAACACGATGCTGCTGGTGCTGAACCTGCCGCTGGCTCCCCTGTGGGCCCGCGTCCTGCGCATCCCCCGGCCGTACCTGTACGCCGGGATCGTGCTGTTCGCCGCGCTCGGCGTCTACGCCCTGAACGGCACCGTCGTGGACCTGTTCGTCCTGTACGTGCTCGGCCTGCTCGGGTTCTCCATGCGCCGCTTCGGCCTGCCCGTCGCGCCCGCGGTGATCGGCATGATCCTCGGGCCGATGGCCGAGATCCAGCTCCGCCGCGCGCTCGCCATCGGCGCGGGCGACGTCAGCGTGCTGGTACGCAGCCCGATCGCGGCCGTGCTCCTCGTCCTGGCCCTGCTCGCGCTGCTCACACCGGTGTTTCGGCGGCTGATGGCACGCCGGGGCGTCGATGCGGTCACACCCGTGTCACGCGAGGACTGACCGGCCCGCCCGCCGGGAACGTCGCCCGGTGGTTCTTGGGACCCGCCTTCCGACGGCTGCACGCGCGGAAGGCACGGCGCCCGCGAGCGCCCCCTCGGTGGCCCCGCCGATATGTCCGGATCGGCGGGCCCACCGGGGGCCCGCCGACAGCTCGGTGGTGGCGGGGCCACCGAGGGCCCCGCCGCTGTGCACGGACCCGCGAAACCACCACGGGTCCTGCGGATGTGCACAGCCGCGGAACCACCAAGGGCCCCGCGGATGTGAACGGATCCGCGGAACCACCAAGGGCCCCGCGGATGTGAACGGATCCGCGGAACCACCAAGGGCCCCGCGGATGTGCCGGACTACTCCGAGACGCCCAGCTTCTCCAGGATGAGCTGCCGGGCGCGGGCCGCGTCGGCCTTGCCGCGGCTGGCCTTCATCACGCCGCCCACCAGCGCACCGGCGGCGGCGACCTTCCCGGACCGCACCTTCTCGGCCGCGTCCGCGTTGTCGGCCAGCACCTGGTCGATGATCGCCGACAGCTCGCCCTCGTCGTTGACTATCTGCAGGCCGCGCGCCTCGACCACCTCGTCGGGCGTGCCCTCACCGGCCAGCACGCCTTCGAGCACCTCCCGGGCGAGCTTGTCATTGAGCGCGCCCGAGGCCACCAGCTCGGTGACCCTGGCGATCTGGGCCGGCGTGATGGGCAGCTCGGCCAGCGCGACGCCGCTCTCGTTGGCGCGCCGCGCCAGCTCGCCCATCCACCACTTGCGCGCGTCGGCCGCCGGGGCGCCGGCCGCGACCGTGGCCTCGACCAGGTCGATCGCGTCGGCGTTGTGCATGGCCTGCATGTCGAGGTCGGACAGACCCCACTCGGCCTGCAGCCGCTTGCGCTTGACCGACGGCAGCTCGGGCAGCGCCGCCTTCAGCTCGGCCACCCACGCCGGGTCGGGCTCGATCGGCACCAGGTCGGGCTCCGGGAAGTACCGGTAGTCCTGGGCCTCCTCCTTGGACCGCCCGGACGTGGTGGTGCCGGTGTCCTCGTGGAAGTGCCGCGTCTCCTGGATGATCTTGCCGCCCTCGGCGAGGACCCCCGCCTGGCGCTCGATCTCGCTGCGCACCGCCCGCTCGACGCTGCGCAGCGAGTTGACGTTCTTGGTCTCGGTGCGGGTGCCCCACTCCGACGACCCGCGCGGCATGAGCGAGACGTTGACGTCGCAGCGCAGCGAGCCCTCCTCCATGCGCACGTCGGACACGCCGAGCGAGCGCATGATCTCGCGCAGCTCGGTGACGTACGCCTTGGCCACCTCCGGCGCGAGCCGGTCGGTGCCCGGGATGGGCTTGGTGACGATCTCCACCAGCGGGATGCCCGCGCGGTTGTAGTCGACGATCGAGTAGTCGGCCCCGTGGATGCGGCCGGTCGCGCCGCCCACGTGGGTGGACTTGCCGGTGTCCTCCTCCAGGTGCACGCGCTCGATCTCGATGCGCACGGTCTCGCCGTTGACCTCGACGTCGACGTAGCCGTCGAAGCAGAGCGGCTCGTCGTACTGGGAGATCTGGTAGTTCTTCGGCATGTCCGGATAGAAGTAGTTCTTCCGGGCGAAGCGGCACCATTCGGCGATCGAGCAGTTCAGCGCCAGGCCGATGCGGATCGTCGACTCGATGGCCATGGCGTTGGCCACGGGCAGCGAGCCGGGCAGCGCCAGGCAGGTCGGGCAGACCTGGGTGTTGGCCGGGGCGCCGAAGGTGGTCTTGCAACCGCAGAACATCTTCGACTTGGTGCCGAGCTCGACGTGCGTCTCCAGCCCGAGCACCGGCTCGAACCTGTCGAGCGCTTCGTCATAGACCATGGTCATAGCGACGGGGCCTCCTTCAGCAGCGGGCCGCCCCAGCGGCTCTCCAGGGCCTTCTCGACGGCGGCGCCGACGCGGTAACAACGGTCGTCGGCCAGAACCGGGGCCATGATCTGCAGGCCGACCGGCAGGTTGTCCTCGTCGGCCAGGCCGCACGGCACCGAGATGGCCGCGTTGCCCGCGAGGTTGGACGGGATGGTGCACAGGTCGGCGAGGTACATCGCCATCGGGTCGTCGGTGCGCTCGCCCAGCCGGAACGCCGTGGTCGGCGTGGTCGGCGAGACCAGCACGTCGACCTGCTCATAGGCCGCCTCGAACTCGCGCGAGATGACCGTGCGCACCTTCTGCGCCTGGCCGTAGTAGGCGTCGTAGTAGCCGCTGGACAGCGCGTACGTGCCCAGCATGATGCGCCGCTTGACCTCGGGGCCGAACCCGGCCGCCCTGGTCAGCGCCATGACCTCCTCGGCGCTGCGGGTGCCGTCGTCGCCGACGCGCAGGCCGTAACGCATGGCGTCGAAGCGGGCCAGGTTGGACGAGCACTCCGACGGCGCGATCAGGTAGTACGCCGGCAGCGCGGTCGTGAACGACGGGCAGGACACCTCGACGACCGTGGCGCCCAGCGACTCCAGCAGCTTGACGACCTCGTGGTAGCGGGCCAGCACGCCCGGCTGGTAGCCCTCGCCCGCGAACTCCTTGACCACGCCGATGCGCATGCCGGACACGTCGGGATTCCTGGCCGCCTCGACGACGCTCGGGACCGGCGCGTCGACCGACGTGGAGTCCATCGGGTCGTGCCCGGAGAACGCCTCCTGCAGCAGCGCCGCGTCGAGCACGTTCCGCGCGAACGGCCCCGGCGTGTCGAGCGAGCTCGCGAACGCGATCAGCCCGTACCGGGACGAACCGCCATAGGTGGGCTTCATGCCCACGATGCCGGTGACGGCGGCGGGCTGCCGGATCGAGCCGCCGGTGTCGGTGCCCGTGGACAGCGGCGCCTCGTACGCGGCGACGGCCGCGCTGGACCCGCCGGACGAGCCGCCCGGGATCCTGTCCAGGTCCCACGGGTTGCGGGTGGGGTGGTAGGCGGAGTTCTCCGTGGAGGAGCCCATGGCGAACTCGTCGAGGTTCGTCTTGCCGAGGATGACCAGCCCGGCCTCGCGCAGGCGCGCGGTCACGGTCGCGTCGTACGGCGGCCGCCACCCTTCGAGGATCTTGGACCCGGCCGTGGTCGGCATGTCGCGGGTGGCGAAGATGTCCTTGTGCGCGACCGGCACCCCGGCCAGCGGCCCGAGCTTCTCGCCCGCCCGCAGCCGGGCGTCGACCGCCCGCGCCTGCTCAAGGGTGGTCTCCCGGTCGACGTGCAGGAACGCCTGGACCTTGGGCTCCACCTCGGCCATGCGGTCGAGGTGCGCCTCGGCCACCTCGGCGGCCGACACCTCGCCCGCGGCGATCATCGCGCCCAGCTCGGCGGCGGTCTTGCGGATCAGACTCATGCCTCCTCCCCGAGGATGCGCGGCACACGGAAGCGGTCGTCCTCGACGGCGGGAGCGCCGGAAAGGGCCTGCTCCGGCGTCAGGGACTGTCGCACCTCGTCGGCACGGAAGACATTGGTCAGCGGAAGCGCGTGCGACGAAGGCGGCACGTCCTCGGCGGCGACCTCGGCCACCTTCGCGACCGACTCGATGATGGCATCGAGCTGGGTGGCGTAGTGGTCGAGCTCGTCGTCGGTGAGCGCCAGCCTGGACAACCGGGCCAGGTGCGCGACCTCGTCGCGGGTTATGGCGGACATGAGTCGTTGAACCCGTTTCGTGGATGGAGTTTGGGACACTGCCATCCTAGGGGGCTTGACGCCGCAGGCCCGAACCCTTAACCCGGCGGAAACACACTCATCCGTAGAGCTGGTCCAGGCCGATCGCCAGCACGTCGCTCTCCTGGGCCAGCCCGGCCTCGAATCCGGCTCCGCTGTAGCAGACCAGCTTGGCGTCCCGCACGTCGAATCCCTTGGCGTCGAGCAGGTCTCGCGCCCTCCTGAGCCGGGCAACGTGCCGGGGCCCCATGACCTTGCCCCATTTCACCTCGCCCAGCGACAACACCCGCCTGCGCTCGCCGCGCATCGCCGGCGCGAAGACCGCGACGTCGATCTGGATCTGCTCGTGCCGTACGGGATCGACGACGGTTCCGGCGCCGATCTCGCCGGGCGAGTTTCCCAGGACATCGAGTTCCAGCAGGTGGAACTGACGGCACAGCTCCTCGAAGTGCGGGCCGAGCACCTGGTCGCTGAAGCCGGCCCGGCCGTCCTGCCACACGAACTCGGCCCGGCCGCTCTCCAGCGGCCCCCACTGGGGTCGCATCACGACCTCGTAGAAGTGGATGAGCGGCTCGCACACGCGGTAGACCGACCGCGAGGAGCGGAAGACGTCCACCTCCCTGCGCAGCAGGTTGCTGTCCTCCAGCACGTTGAGGTGATGGCCGATGTCGGACGCCTTGCGCCCCACATAGCTCGCGATGCCGCCCCGGGTGCCGTTCCCGGTGGCCACGGCCGCCAGCACGGACTTGTACATGGCGCTGTCCCGCACCTCCGCCTCCTCTTCGAGGAGATAGCGGGCCTCCTTGAAGAGCGGGGTCAAGGGCGAGAGCACCGTGCGCTGCACCCAGGCGTCGAAGTCCGCCAAGCCCTCCGGCCTGTCGTCGTTGGCCAGGGGCAGATACGCGGGGGTCCCGCCGGTGATCGCGTGCACCTTCACGGCCAACTGCGGATCGGTGATCTCCCAGTACCGTGCGGCGAGGCGGTAGTCGAACGGCCGGACCACGAGTTCCATGGAAGCCCGCCCCCTCAACGGCGCGTTGCCTGCCAGGAGCTGGCCCATCACGGACATCGCCGAGCCGCACAACAACAGGGACGCCGGCACTTCGTCGAAGACGGCCCGGTCGATGGCCTGCTGGATGATCGAGGGCAGGGCCGGCGACGCCTTGCTGAGGTAGGGGAACTCGTCGATCACCATGAGAGCGCGGCGCTCGGCACTGACGGCGAACAGCTGGCCGATCGCCTCGTCCCAGGTCGTGAAACGGAACGGCGCCGAAGCCCCCACGTACCGGGCCAGAGCGGCGGCGAAGAGGTTGAGCGACTCCGTCGGGGTGCCCTCCGTCGCGCCGAAATAGAAGCCGCCCGTCTTGCGCGCGAGCGACTCGACCAGGAACGTCTTGCCCTGGCGGCGCCTGCCGCTGACGACGCCGAGCCGGGGCCGGGGCCGGGGGCCGGAACGCTCGACGAAGGCGGTCAGAGCCTCCCACTCGAAGTCGCGCGCGAAGATCCGTTCAGGCTTCGGGATCAAGACGCCCCCAGAGACATCGAAGTACACTTCGACGAAGTGTACTTCGACGAAGTCGACTCCTGTAATCGGTCAGGCCGTCTGGGTGACCTCGGACTGGTAGCCGAACTCGATGGCCGGCGCCACCTCGCAGCGGCCCCTGAGCCAGGCGGTGGCCTCGGCGGCCGGCATGGGCTGGCAGAACAGCCACCCCTGGCCCAGGTCGCAACCCATCTCGGCCAGCCGCAGCGCGACGTCGTCGGACTCCACGCCCTCGGCGACCGAGCGCAGGCCGAGCGAGCGCACCAGGTCGACGATCGAGCGGACGATGCGGTCGTCGTCCTCGGACTCGGCGATGCGGCGGACGAACGAGGCGTCGATCTTGACCTCGGAGACCGCCAGGCGCTGGAGCCTGATCAGCGAGGAGTAGCCGGTGCCGAAGTCGTCGAGGGACAGCGGGACGCCGAGCGTGGCCAGCGCCTTGATGGTCTCCTGGGTGTAGGCCTGGTCGCCGGTCAGGATGCGCTCGGTGACCTCAAGCTGGATGGCGGCGGGCGGCAGGCCGTACCGGGTCAGGCCGACCTCCAGCTGCTCGGGCAGCGCCGCGTCGAGCAGGTCGCGGGCGGAGATGTTGACCGAGATCTGCACCTGCAGGCCGGTGTGCCACCAGCGGGCGGCCTGCTCCAGCGCGGCCTCGATGACGTATTCGGTGAGCTGGCGCATCAGGTACGTCTGCTCGGCCAGCGGGACGAAGTCGGACGGCGGGATCGGCCCGTGCACCGGATGGCACCAGCGCAACAGGGCCTCCACCCCGGTCACCGCGCCGCCGGCCAGGCTGACCTTGGGCTGGTAGTGCAGCTGCAGCTCGCGGTTGTCGATGGCGCGGCGCAGATCGCCCAGCAGGTTGAGCCGTTCAGGCGAGTTGCGGTCTTTGTCGGGCTGGTAGAGCTCTACCCCGGTACGCCCTTCCTTGGCCAGGTACATGGCCACGTCGGCGCGTTGCAGCAGCAGCTCGAAGTCGGGGGCGTGGTCGGGGAAGAGCGCGATGCCGACCGAGCCGTCGAGGTCGAAGCTCATGCCCTCCAGGCGTACGGGCTCGGTCAGGGCGGCCCGCAGCCTGGCGGCCACCTCCCTGGCGGCGTTGGCGTCCCGGATCGAGGGCAGCAGGACGGCGAACTCGTCGCCGCCGAGCCTGGCCACCACGTCGCCCGGACGCACGGAGTGGGTCAGCCGGTGGGCCACCATCTGCAGCAGGCGGTCGCCCACCGGATGGCCCATCGTGTCGTTGACCTCCTTGAACCGGTCGAGGTCGAGGAGGAACAGCCCGACCCGCTCGTCCTGGCGGGACTCGGCCAGCGCCTCCTCCGTGCTGACGATGAGCATCTTGCGGTTGGGCAGGCCGGTCAGCTCGTCGTGCAGGGCCTGGTGGTCGCGGCGCATGGACAGCGTGGCGGTGAAGTAGACGGCGGCGAGGGGGGCGACGAAGAGCGGCACGAGGCCGGGCGAATGGTCCATCACCACGACGACCAGCGGCGCGAGGCCCAGCAGCGCGGTGTAGACGAGCCCCTGCGGCCCGGCGGTGACCCGCAGCACGCGGACGATCGAACGCCGCTCGTGCAGGGCGACCGCCCCGGACACGAGCGCGGCCCTGGTGGCGAAGTAGGCCACCCCGGCCAGCGCGATCGCCGGCAGGTCGGCCCCGCTGGGCGTCCACGGCACGGCCGGGCCCGGCATGACGCCGAACAGCCCGAGCACCACGGCCGCGGCGGTGAGCGCGAGGGTGGACTGGGCGACGTTGAACATGACCCGGTGCCACGCCTTGCGCGTCACGACGCCGTTCATGGCGATCGCGACGGCCTGCATGAGCACGGCGGTGGACAGCCCGAAGTGCAGCAGCACCGCGAAGGTGAACATGGTCGACGGATACGTGCCGCCGACCGCGGTCGCCGAGGACACCATGACGGGCCGCAGCTCGCCCAGCATCACCAGCACCGCCAGCACCCAGAACAACGGGGTACGGGCGAGCTCCGCCAGCGCGACCGGATCCAGCCTGAGCATGGCCACGACCAGCGCGGTGAAGCCGATCACGGTGATGCCCGCGAGGAACGCCCAGAGCGGCGTGCCGACGCGTGGACCGGTGTCACGGGTGTCGGTTGGGTCAGTCATCGGTAACAGAACCCCCATTAGGTCACTATGGGAGGGTACGACCTTCACCCCACTTCGCGAAACCAAGCGCGTACGTTCCGTCACTTCTCCTTTCCGACATATACCCAAAAACCACTATGGGTAGCGCGGTCATCGACAGTCCGTACACGACTCTGATCCCCAGCTCGCCGGGCGCGCATCCACGGGGCCACCGAACACCAGCCCCGCCGCAAGGGCGAGCCGGGCTCCCGCTACGTCTCCTCGACGACCGCCACGCGCGCCGCGGCCTCCGGGCCCTCCTTCAGCAGCAGCTCGAACCCCTGCTCATCGAGGATCGGCACCTTCAGGCTGACCGCCTTGTCATACTTCGACCCGGCGTTCTCCCCCGCCACCAGGAACGACGTCTTCTTCGACACCGATCCGGCCACCTTCCCGCCACGGCTGGTCAGCGCCTCGGACGCGGTGTCGCGGGTGTACGCCTCCAGCGTCCCGGTGACCACGAACGTCAGCCCCTCCAGGATCTGGGGCTCCGTCTTCTCCGGAGCGGGGCCGTCGTCCATCCGCACCCCGGCCCGCCGCCACCGCTCGACGATCTCCCGGTGCCAGTCGACCTCGAACCACTCCCGGATCGTCGCCGCCACCCGCGGCCCGATGCCCTTGACCGAGGCCAGCTCCTCCTCAGAGGCGTTCATGATGGCGTCGATCGACCGCATGGAGTCGGCGAGGTCACGCGCCGTCGGCGGCCCGACGTGCCGGATCGACAGCGCGACCAGCACCTGCGCGAGCGGCGCCGACTTGGCGCGGGCGAGCTCGTCGACCAGCGTGCGGGCGGCCTGGCTGGGCCCGCCGTCGAGGTTGGAGAACAGGGAGACGACCTTCTGCTCGCCGGTCTCGGGGTCGAGCTTGGGCAGGCCGGTGTCCTGGTCGCGGACGACCGACCGGATGGGCATGAGCTGCTCGATCGTCAGGTCGAACAGGTCGGCCTCGGTGCGCAGGACGGGCTCCTGCGGCGGCACCGGCTGGGTGAGCGCGGTCGCCGCCACGTAACCCAGCCCGTCGATGTCGAGCGCGCGCCGGCCGGCCGCGAAGTAGAGGCGCTCGCGGATCTGGGCGGGGCAGCTGCGGGCGTTGGGGCAGCGCAGGTCGGCGTCGCCCTCCTTCTCGTAGGCCAGCTCGGTGCCGCACTCGGGGCAGTGGGTCGGCATGACGAACTCCCGCTCGGAGCCGTCGCGCAACGCCGTGACCGCCCCGACGATCTCGGGGATGACGTCGCCCGCCTTGCGCAGCACCACGGTGTCGCCGATCAGCACGCCCTTCTTGATCACCGTGGCCGCGTTGTGCAGGGTGGCCCGCTCGACGGTCGAGCCCGCGACCACGATGGGCTCCATCACCGCGTACGGCGTGACCCTGCCGGTGCGGCCCACCCCCACCTGGATGTCGAGCAGCTTGGTGTTGACCTCCTCCGGCGGGTATTTGTAGGCGATCGCCCAGCGCGGGGCCCGTGAGGTGGACCCGAGCTCCCGCTGCGTGCGGAAGTCGTCGACCTTGACCACGACCCCGTCGATCTCATAAGCCGGATCGTGCCGGTGCACCCGGTAGTGCTCGATGAACTCGTCGACCTCGGTGAGGCCGGGCACCACCTGGAACAGGTCGCTGACCGGCAGCCCGAACTCCCGCAGCCGCTCGTAGACCTCCGACTGGGCGCGCGGCACGGCCGAGCCCTCCCAGACGCCGATACCGTGGACGAGCATGCGCAGCGGGCGCTGGGCGGTGACGCGCGCGTCCTTCTGCCGCAGCGTGCCCGCCGCCGAGTTGCGCGGGTTGGCGAACGGCGGCTTGCCCTGCTCCACGAGCTGCTCGTTGAGCTGCTTGAAGCCCTCGACCGGGATGTAGACCTCGCCGCGCACCTCGACCAGGCTCGGGACGCCCTCGCCCTTGAGCCGGTGGGGCACCCCCTTGATCGTGCGCACGTTGGCCGTGACGTCGTCGCCGACCCGGCCGTCGCCCCGGGTCGCGCCGCGCTCCAGCTTGCCGTCGCGGTAGACGAGCGCGATGGCCAGCCCGTCGATCTTCAGCTCGCACAGGTAGGGCCCCGGGTCGCGCTCGGCCAGCCGCTCGACGCGGGCCATCCAGGCGGCCATGTCGGCCTGGTTGAAGGCGTTGTCGAGGCTCTCCATGCGGTTGAGGTGGCTGACCTTGGCGAAGTCACCCGAGACCGGCGCGCCCACCTTCTGGGTGGGCGAGTCGGGCGTCTGCAGCTCGGGATGGGCCTGCTCCAGCGTGAGCAGCTCGCGGAACCACTCGTCGAACTGCGCGTCGCTGGCCGTGGGCTGGTCGAGCACGTAGTAGCGCCAGCGCGCGTCCTCGACCAGCTCGCTCAGCTCCGCATGCCGCTTGAGCGCGGCCACGGGCACGCCCCCGACCTCGGTGTCACGCTCGCTCACGCTGGGTCTCCTTCCACGTCGGACACGCTGAGGAAACGCTACCGCCGGGCCCCGACAGGAACGACTCCGCCGGTCATCCGCCCTGGGCCCAGACGCCTTCCCAGACCGAGCAGTTACCGGTGATCTTCCTTGCCGTGCCCCGGCAGACCCTGCCCTCGATGGAGAGCATGTAGCCGGTCTTGAGCGAGAACTCCAGCGGCTTGGTGCCCGAGCAGTTGCGGTACGTCCTGCGCCCCTCGCCGCCGCCGTCCTTGACCCAGCGCAGCTGCAGCCACGAGCACCCGGTACGGCCGGGGAAGTCGTACAGCCCGCCGCTGACCACGAACCCCGGCCGGTCGAGCAGGACCTTGCCCTTGGCCTTCCCGGCCCGGTCGGCGGAGTAGATGGGCCCCCAGCTCCAGATCTCCGGGTTGGCCGAGGCCCCGGCGGGGACGGCGATCGAGGCGGACGCGATCAGCATGGCGGCACCGACGGCCAGAGCGCGAGCAATCATGGCAAGGACGCTACTCAGCCGCCTTGCATCCCGCTTGCCGGATCGTCCTTGAGCACCTGGGCGGCCTTCCTGCACGCCGCCAGGGCCGCCCGCGCGTAGCGGGGCGAGGCTCCGGCCAGGCCGCAGGCGGGCGTCAGCGTGACCTTGGCGGCCAGCCCGTCGGGGGCGAACCCGAGCCGCCGCCACAGCTCCACCGCGGGCCTGGCGACCACCCCGGTGTCCGGCAGCGCGACGTCCCTGCCCGGCACGACGCCGAGCAGCAGGCCGGCCCCGCCCTCGAAGAGCTCACCGAGCTGGTCGTCGTCCCTGCGGCGCAGCAGCGACGCGTCGACCGACACCGCGCGCACGCCGGCCCGCCGCAGCAGCGCGTAGGGCACCCCGGGCGCGCAGCAGTGGACCACCGCGCCGGGGAACAGCCGCAGCGACTCCTCCACCCGCCACTCCTCGACCGCCGCCAGCCGCCCGAACCCGGACGCGGTCGGGACCGTGCCCGCCAGCACGCCCGGCAGCCCCGGCTCGTCGAGCTGCAGCGCGATCTCGGTGACCCCCGGCAGCCGCCGCCGCACCTCGGCGCAGTGGTCGGCGACCCCCTGGGCCAGCGACGCGACCAGGTCGCGCACGGCGCCCGCGTCGGAGAGCATCTTGTCGCCGTACTTCAGCTCAAGGGACCCGGCCAGCGTCCACGGCCCGCACACCTGCAGCTTGAGCGGCCCGGCGTAGTCGTGCGCGACCTCCTCCAGCCCGTCGAGGTCGCGGCGCAGGTGATCGACGGCCCGCTGATGGTCGCGGCCCGGCCGGTCGGCCAGCCGCCACCCGGACGGCTGCACCTCGACCGGCAGGTCGATCAGCAGCCCGGCCGTCCTGCCGACCATGTCGGCGCCGACCCCGCGGGCCGGCAGCTCCGGCAGGTACGGCAGTCCGGGCAACTCGCCGAACACGACACGGATCGCCTCAAGATGATCCTCACCCGGATGTGACCCGACCCCGGTGGCTTCCCACGTAGACATGGGCACAAGCGTAGGCTCTGCCGAATGGAGCTCACCAAACTCACGCACGCCTGCGTACGCCTTGAGAAGAACGGCAAGGTCCTGGTCATCGATCCGGGCACCTTCTCGCAGGAGCCGGTGCTCGACGGGGTCGACGCGGTCCTGATCACCCACCAGCACTTCGACCACTTCGACATCGAGAAGCTGAAGGCCGCTCCCGCCGGGGTCGAGGTCTGGACGTGCGAGGGCGTCGCGGCCCAGCTGACCGACGTGCCGGTCAAGGTCCAGGTGGTCCGGCACGGCGACGCCTTCGACGCGGCGGGCTTCCGGGTGAAGGCGTTCGGCGAGTGGCACAGCAAGAACCACCCCGATGCGCCCGTCGTACAGAATGTCGGTTTCATGCTCGACGACGAGGTGTTCTACCCCGGCGACGCGCTCACCTTGCCCGGCGTCGAGGTGCCCACCCTCCTCGCGCCGACCAACGCCCCTTGGATGAAGCTCAGCGAGATGGTCGAGTACCTGCGCACGGTGCGCCCGGCCCGCGCGTTCTCCACGCACGACGGCCTGCTCAACGACATCGGCCTGTCGCTGGTGGACACCTACCTGGAGCTGGAGTCGGACAAGCAGAGCGCCGACATGCGCCGGCTCAAGGTCGGCGAGTCGGTGACGCTTCCCTAGGCGGCCGAGACGATGGTGGCCGAGCCGATGACCGTGTCGCCGGAGTAGAGCACGGCCGCCTGGCCCGCCGCGACGCCGGTGGCCGGGCGGTCGAGGTCGATGCGCAGGCCGCCGCCCGCCTCCTCCTCGAAGCGGCAGCCGTAGACCTCGCCGTGGGCCCTGAGCTGCACGGTCAGGTCGTCGAGGCGGGACGGGCCGTTCCAGACCGGGCGGACGCACGAGATCGAGGTGACCTCCAGCGCCGAGCGCGGGCCGACCGTGACCGTGTTGGAGACCGGCTCGATCGACAACACGTAGCGCGGCCTGCCGTCGGCGGCCGGACGGTCGATGCGCAGGCCCTTGCGCTGGCCGACCGTGAAGCCGTGGGCGCCCTGGTGGGTGCCCACCACCGCGCCCTCCTGGTCGACGATCGGGCCTTCCTCGGCGCCGAGCCGGCCGGCCAGGAAACCGCGGGTGTCCCCGTCGGCGATGAAGCAGATGTCGTGGCTGTCGGGCTTGTCGGCGACGGTCAGGCCGCGCCGGGCGGCCTCCTCGCGCACCTCGGCCTTGGTGGAGCCGCCGAGCGGGAAGATCGCGTGGCTGAGCTGCTCACGGGTGAGCACCCCCAGCACGTACGACTGGTCCTTGCCCTGGTCGACGCTCCTGGACAGCACGCCGTCGGACAGCTTGGCGTGGTGGCCGGTGGCGACGGCGTCGAAGCCGAGGGCGAGCGCCCGGTCGAGCACCGCCTCGAACTTGATCTTCTCGTTGCACCGCAGGCACGGATTGGGGGTGCGGCCCGCGGCGTACTCGGCCACGAAGTCCTCCACCACGTCGCGCTGGAACCTCTCGGCCATGTCCCAGATGTAGAACGGGATGCCGATCACGTCGGCGGCCCGCCGCGCGTCGCGGGAGTCCTCGATCGTGCAGCAACCCCGCGCGCCCGTGCGGTGGGATTGGGGGTTGGCCGACAGGGCCAGATGCACACCAGTGACGTCGTGACCGGCCTCGGCGATCCGGGCGGCGGCCACGGCGGAATCGACGCCGCCCGACATGGCGGCAAGCACACGCAGTCCCATGACCGTTCCAGCGTACTGTCCGGCGGGGAGTGCGCGGCCATCGGCTCCGTCTGGGAGGATTCAGCGCATGCGACTGTTCGGGCGCAAGGACGAAGAGGAAGAGGCCGGCCGGCCCGGCGACGGCGTGGCCGCGTTCTGGGCGTGGTGGCAGGAGGCCAGGCCGCGGCTCGACTCGCTGGTGGCGGCGGGCACCGCCGACGGCATCGAGGAGCTGGTCGCCCCCGCCGTGGCCGCGATCGACCCCGGCCTGGTCTGGGAGGTGGCGCCCGGCAGGAACGCCGCGCACGCCCTGGTGGTGACCGCGGCCGGCGACGCCGAGCTGCGCTCGCTCGCCCACCGCTGGGCCAGGGCCGCGCCGCCGGCCGACCTGCTGTGGGAGTTCCATCCGTCCCGGCAGGCCAACCCGCAGGCGCTGGAGCTGACGCTCGACGTGGGCGGGTTCGAGTTCGCGCTCGACAAGCTGGTCTTCGGGCTGCGCGTGCCGCGCGACCAGCCGCGTGTCGACGTGACCGCCCACCACCCGATCTTCGGCGAGCTCGACGAGGAGACCCGTCTGGAGGCGACGCTGCTCGCCCTCGACTGGCTGCTGGGCGAGGACGACGTCGCCAGGTGGGTGGGCGAGATCACACCCGCCACGTTCCAGCCGATCGACGCGGTCGCCGCCGTCCACCTGCCCGCGGTGGTCGCCGACCTGGCCTCGGGTCATGAGGGCGAGGAGTGGCTGCTGCTCGAAGGGCAGACCGGTGAGGGAGCGCCGCTGGTGGCCACCGCGCGCTTCCCGCTGCGGCCCGTCGACCACCCGCTGCTCGACCAGCACATCGAGATCACGCTTCCGTACGCCCACCGCGACGCCGACGGCCTGCCCGCCGGCGATTCGCTGAAGGCGTTGAGCGACTTCGAGGAGCGCCTGGCCGCCCGCCTGCTCCAACTGCGCGACGACGCCCTGCTGGCCGCGCACCTGAGCGCCGCCGGCCATCGGGTCGTCCACGTCTACGCCGACCCGGCCTCCGACGCGGCGATCCACGCCAAGGAGCTGATCGCGAGCTGGCAGGAGGGCGAGCCGCGGGTCGACGTGGGCCACGACCCCGCCTGGGCCGCGGTCTCCCCCTTCCTCAGCTGAGCCCGGCCCTGCGGGCCCGCTCGACGGCCGCGGGCAGCACCTCGATCAGGCGGTCGACGTCGGCGGCGGTCGAGGTGTGGCCCAGGGTGAACCTGAGCGAGCCGCGCGCGGCCGCCGCGTCGGCGCCCATCGCGAGCAGCACGTGCGAGGGCTGCGCCACGCCCGCCGAGCAGGCCGAGCCGGTCGAGCACTCCACGCCCTTGGCGTCGAGCAGCATGAGCAGCGCGTCGCCCTCGCAGCCGGGGAAGGAGAAGTGGGCGTTGCCGGGCAGCCGGCCGGTCGGGTCGCCGTTGAGCACGACGTCGGGGACGGCCTGGCGGACGCGCTGGATGAGCTCGTCGCGCAGCGCCGTCAGGCGGCGGCCCAGGGCCTCCTGCTCCTTCACGGCGGTCTGCACGGCGGCGGCCAGGCCCGCGATGGCGGGCGCGTCGAGGGTGCCGGAGCGCACGTCGCGCTCCTGACCTCCGCCGTGCTGCACCGACACCGGGGTCAGCCCCCTGGTCAGCAGCAGCGCGCCCACGCCCATCGGGCCGCCGACCTTGTGGCCGGTCAGTGTGAGGGCGTCGGCGCCGGAGTCGGCGAACGACACCGGGAGCTGCCCGATCGCCTGCACCGCGTCGGTGTGGAACGGGACGCCGTGATCGTGGGCGACGGCCGCCAGCACGTGGACCGGCTGGACCGTGCCCACCTCGTTGTTGGCCCACATGACGCTGATCATGGCGACGTCGTCGGGGTCGCGCTCGATGGCGGCGCGCAGCGTGTCGGGATGGACCCGGCCGTGTTCGTCGACGTCGAGCAGCTCGACCTCGGCGCCCTGGCTCTCGGCCAGCCACGCGGCCGGGTCGAGCGCGGCGTGGTGCTCGACGGAGCTGAGCAGGATGCGCCGCCGGGGCCTGCGCGCCCAGTAGAGGCCCTTGATGGCGAGGTTGTCGGCCTCGGTGCCGCCCGAGGTGAACACGACCTCGCTCGGCCGGGCCCCCAGGGCGTCGGCGATGCTCTCGCGGGACTCCTCGACGACCCTGCGCACCTGACGGCCCGCGGCGTGCAGCGACGAGGCGTTGCCGACGCGTTTGAGTTGCTCCGTCATGGCCTCGATCGCTTCGGGCAGCATGGGCGTGGTCGCCGCATGATCAAGATAGGCCGACGGTCGTGTCACCAGATCAGGGTATCTCGTTTGCCACTGTACCGTCCGGACGGTACAGTTGAGGCATGCGAAGGGACGAGCTGTTGGACGCGGCGGAAGACCTCCTGTGCGACCAGGGGTCGGCCGCGCTGACGCTGTCCGCCGTGGCCGACCGGGCCGGGGTGAGCAAAGGCGGTCTTCTTTACCACTTCGGCACCAAAGAGGCCCTGATCAAGGGCATGGTCGAACGGCTGATCGAAGAGTTCGACGACCTGATGGCCGCGCAGCCGGACGGCACGTACACCGAGCGGTACCTCGGCGCCACGCTGATCGCCGTGCGCTCGGGGCGGCTGCGACGATGGGCGGTCGTGACGGGCGCGTCGGGGAACCTCTTCCTGCTCGCGCCGCTGCGAGAGGCGATGTCGCGATGGCACCGGGAGGGGCTGGGCGACGAGCCCGACCCGCTGGCCGCGCAGATCGTACGGCTGGCCTGCGAAGGGTTGTGGGACGTGGCCAGCCATGACCCGCAGCTCAACTCGGAGGCGGACCTGCGTGCCCTCGAAGCCCGGCTGAGAGCGCTGCTCAAACCCGGCTGAACCGGCTGCCTCCGGTGTGTCGGGAGTCACCATGGTCCCGGGAATGTGCCGGGGTCACTCGTGGTTCAGGTGTCGGAGCTTCGATCACGGAGCTTTCCGCGGTGCTCCGCGGTTCCTGTGCTGGACCGGAACGGATGGGAGGGCGGTCTCGCGATGACGATCCCGTGCTCCCACGACCCCTGTCCCGTGGCCTTCGCCCGCTTCCCGTCCAGACCGAGCGCCCCGGCGGCGCCCGCCGTCCCCGTCAGACCGGTCCGTACGGGCTGGGCAGGCCGGACGCGCAGGCCCCCGTCAGGCAGACGGTAGGCCGGAGGGCGCGGGCGGCGGCCGAGCGGCGAGAGCCGACCGGCCTGGCCGTCAGCCCGGCAGGGCCGGCCGTCCGGTCATGACGCGGGCCACGATCGAGCGCCCGGGTCGCTCACCGAGCAGCACGAGCTGACCCCGACCGGCGCCGCCCGGCCACCCGCTGCACCGACACCACCCGCTCGACACCCAACCGCGCCCTCACCCGCGCCTCGGCCCGCCCAAGGGCCCCGACCGCCTCAACCCACCCAAGGGCCGAGGCCGGTCGGCTACCTCGGCCCGTCCAGCAGCCCATCAACAGCTTGAGTCGCCCTGCCCCCGCACAGCCGGGCACGCGGGCCGGACGCGTGGTGGCTGGTGGTTCTGTCCCTTCGAGTGTTCATCCCCCCGGTTTTCCTGGGCGCTCCCCTACGGGAGCGCCTGATTTGTGGCGAAATAACGAGTTTCTGAGAGGTGTGCCTTATGACCCGCGACCTGAGGACGGCCCGCTACGGGGCGATCCTCACCTTCGTCCTCGGCGGCCTGATGGTGGGCACGATGACCGTGCGCATCCCCGCCCTGACCGACAAACTCGGCCTGTCCGAGTCCACGGTCGGCGCGGTGCTCCTCGCATGGGGCCTCGGGGCCCTCGTGACCATGCAGTCCATGCGACGGATCATGGCCCGCGCGGGCAGCAGGGCGGTTCTGCGGATCGGCGCCCCACTCACCGCGGTCGGCCTGCTGGCCGTCGCCTTCGCCCCGAACCTGCCCCTCCTGATCGTGGCCGCCACGTTCTTCGGCATGGCCTTCGGCACCGTGGACGTCGCCATGAACGCCCAGGGCTCCACCGTCGAGCAGGCGTACGGCCGCCCGCTGATGAACGGCATGCACGCCGGCTGGTGCGTGGGCGCCATCTCGGCGGGCGCGCTGGGCAGCCTGTCGATCGCCGCCGGCCTGTCGTTCACCGCCAACCTGGCGCTGGTCGCCCTGGTCTCGCTGCCGGTCGCGCTGCTGATCGGCCGTACGTACCTGCCGGAGGCCCCGGCGACGGAGGCGGCGCGCACGGCCCGGCACCGCATGCCGGCGATCGTCTACCTGCTCGGCGCGATCATGTTCTTCGCCTTCATGGTCGAGGGCGTGGTCGCCGACTGGAACGGCCTGTACATGCGCAACGAGCTCGGCGCGCCCGAGGCGCTGGCCGCGCTCGGCTACCCGGTGTTCGAGGCCGGCATGCTGCTGGCCAGGCTCACCGGTGACCGGCTGCGCTCCCGGTTCGGGGTGCGCGGCATGCTGGGCGTGTCCGGCGTGGCCACGGCCGGGTTCTTCACGGTCGTGCTGATGGCTCCGGCGGCGCTGGTGGCGGTGCTGGCGATGTTCTTCGTCGGGCTCGGCGTGGCGACGATCGCGCCGCTGACGCTGTCCCTGGCGGGCACCGCGACCGACGCACCCGGACCGGCCATCGCCCAGGCGGGCGCCATGGGCTACGCGGGCCTGCTGCTCGGCCCGGTGGTGATCGGCTTCCTGTCGGACGCCACCTCGCTGCGCGGCGCGCTCGGCATCGCGGTCCTCCTGGGCGTGCTGATCGCCGTGGCGTCGCGGTTCCTGCCCAGGCGGGAGGCGCCGGTGTTCGCAGCCGTTCCGGTGCGGGAGCCGGTGAAGGTCGCCGCGTAGGACATTTGTCATGCCAAGCCTCGTACATCCATCCATGTCCGATTCGTGGAGGGCGTGCGAGGCTTAGGCGGTGTTCAAGCCATATGTCACCGCCGTCGTCCTCGTCGGCACGGCGGTTCCGAGCCTGCTGCAGTTCGCCGTCCCGGGGCTGGAGGCGGGGTGGATGCGCGATCCGGCCGCGATCTCCGGCGGCGAATGGTGGCGGCTGGGGACGGCGCTCGTCGTCCAGGACGGCGGCGTGTTCGGCACCCTGTTCAACCTGGCGTTCCTCGCGGTGCTCGGCTACGTCGCCGAGCGCACGCTCCCTCGCACAACGCCTTCAGAGGCTTCGTGAGGACGGCCCTCAGCCGGCCGTCCCCGACCAC
>NZ_JBSFGJ010000085.1:0-28141 GCF_053596515.1 Nonomuraea sp. NPDC001684 | reverse complement strand
CGGCGGACCTGCTCGCGCCGCCGCCCGCCGGACGGCCGTCCGTGCACGAGGCGACGACCGCGCCGATGCCCAAGCTGCGCGACCCGCTCGGGGCGCTGGACTCGATGGGCCCGCTGCGGGACCCGGCCGCGCGGGCGGCGGCCGTACGACCGTTCCTGCCCAAGCCTCCGCAGCCCCCACAGCCTGCGCAGTCCCCGCAGCCGCTGCCCGAGTCCGTACGGCCGTTCAGCACGGGTGACTTCACCGCGCCGCCCGCCGCTCCGGCCGAGGGCCGGGTGGCGGGGGCCGCCGTTCCCCCGCCCGGGGAGCGGCCCTTCTTCCTGGCCGCGCCCATCCCCGCGGACGTGCTGGACGACGAGCCCATCACCCAGGAGATGCCCGCGATCAGGGACGTCCCGGCGCATCAGGACCCGGGTCGCGCTGCCCGGCGTCCCCTGGCTGCGGAGCAGCCGGTCAAGGAGGCGGCGCCGCTGTTCACCCCCAGGTCCAGGGCCGCCGCCGAACCGGTCTACCGCATGCCCGCCCCCGAGCCGGCCCGCGCTCCGGGCCTGTCCGACCCGGCCCTGTCCGACCCGGCCCTGTCCGGCCCGGGCCGGTCCGCCTCCGCCTTGTCCGACCCTGCTGTGTCCGACCCTGCTGTGTCCGATGCGGCGCCGTCCGGGCGCAGCCGCGCGGCCGACTTCGCCGTCGAGCTCGCCCGCGAGCTGGAAGCCGACCGCGCGCGCTACCCGGACCCCGCGCGCGACCTCCAGGGCCCGTCCCGCCGCAAGCCCGGCGCCGAACCGGCCCGCTCGCCGGGGAGAGGCGGCGCCAAGCCCGGCGCCCGCAAGCAGCCGACGGGCAAGAAGAAGGCCGCGGCCAGGAAGAAGGCGCTCAAGCGGCGCCGGGAACGGCACTACGACTGGGCCTGGGAGTTGATCGGGTTCCTGATCTGCGTGGCCATCGCGATGATCGTGTTCTTCTCCGTGCCGATGTTCATGGGCCCGTGAGCGCCTACATGGTGTTGACGATCAGCCCGATGTGGGTGAAGTAGTTCAGGGCGCCGAACAGCAGGAACGCCGCCCCGGCGATCCCCCAGCACACCCCGGTCACGGTCGTGACCGGGCCGCCCCTGGCCCGCAGCGCGAACGGGAACAGCACCGCGCCCACCCCGACCAGCACGTACAGGCCGGAGATGAAGGTGGCCTCCAGCAGCGGCAGGCCGGCGAAGGCCCCCGAGATCGGCTCCTGCGGCGGCGCGGCGAACAGCGTGTACGTCCACCCCGCCGCCGCGATGCCGAAGCAGGCCAGCCCCATGCCGAAGACGAACAGCGAGATCGGCCCGGCCGTGCGCGCCACGAGCTTGCGCCGGTCGGGCGCCACGGTGATCAGGCCCCAGCGTTTCCACAGGTAGAGCGCGGCGGCCAGCAGCAGCACGCCGAACGCCAGCGAGGGCTCCCCGAAGATGATGTTGTCGAACGGGAAGCCCTGCCCGGCCAGCGGCCAGGTGAGCGTCATGTGCAGCCCGGTGACCGCCAGGACGGCCCCGACCGCGCCGAACGCCAGCGCCCAGCCGTCCACGTGCTCCAGCGGGTCGCCCCTGAGCAGCCGGCGGCCGAAGGAGACCACGAGCAGCAACCCGACGCCGGCGGCGACCGCCATGATCGTGTTGTAGGTGGGCATCCTGGCCCAGTCGATCTTCAACTCCGGCTGCGCCAGGATCCCCCAGAATCCACTCATGCAGGGATGATTACCCTGAGTTGCTTCTCTTAACTGATCGTCACGACGCCGACAGGATAAGGCCGCTCGTCGGTACGCCGGTCCCCGCCGTGACCAGGACGTTCCGCGCCCCGGCCACCTGGTTGGCGGCCGTCCCCCTGATCTGCCGGACGGCCTCGGCGATGCCGTTCATGCCGTGGATGTACGCCTCGCCCAGCTGGCCGCCATGCGGGTTGACGGGCAGGCGGCCGTCCAGCTCGATGCCGCCGTCCCGCAGGTAGTCAGGAGCCTCGCCGCGTCCGCAGAAGCCCAGTTCCTCAAGCTGGGCCAGGACGAACGGGGTGAAGTGGTCGTACAGGATGGCCGTCTGGATGTCCGCCGGGGACAGCCCGGACATCTTCCACAGTTGCCGGCCGACGACGGACATCTCCGGAAGGCCGCTCATGTCGTCCCGGTAGTAGCTCGTCATCATCATCTGGCCCGCGCCCGCGCCCTGCGCCGCCGCCGTGATCACCGCGGGCGACCTGCGCAGGTCGTGGGCGCGTTCGGCGGACGTCACGACCAGGGCCACCGCGCCGTCGCTCTCCTGGCAGCAGTCGAGCAGGTGCAGCGGCTCCACGATCCACCGGGACGCCTGGTGCTCCGCCAGCGTGATCGGCCGTCCGTGGAACCAGGCGGCCGGGTTGGTGGCGGCGTGCCGGCGCATGGCCACCGCCACCCGCCCGAAGTCCTCCGACGTCGCCCCGAACTCGTGCATGTACCGCCGCGCGAACATGGCGACCCACGCGGCCGGGGTCATCAGCCCGTACGGCACGTGCCAGCTCATCTCCAGACCCTGGGAGGTGGGCTCCCCGGTCAGCCGGGCGTTCGGCTGGCCGAAGCGGCGGCCCGAGCGCTCGTTGAAGGCCCGGTAGCAGACCACCGTCCTGGCCATGCCGGTGGCCACGGCCATCGCCGCGTGCGCGACCGTGCCGCAGGCCGCGCCGCCGCCGTACTCGACGCGGGAGAAGAAGGTCAGGTCGCCGACGCCGGTCTCCCGGGCGACGGCGATCTCCTGGTTGGCATCCTGGGTGTAGGTGACCATGCCGTCCACGTCGGACGGCGGCACCCCGGCGTCGTCCAGGGCGGCGAGCACGGCCTCGGCCGCCAGCCGCAGCTCCGACCGGCCGGAGTCCTTGCTGAACTCGGTGGCCCCGATGCCCGCGATCGCGGCCCGCCCGCCCGGCATCACGCGCTCCCGGGCAGGACGAAGGTGACGGTTCCGGTGGCGTGGTCGCCCAGGCTCACCCTGCCGCGCACCTGCGCGGTGTACCGGTCGCCGTCGCGCTCGACGATCACGCCGCTGAAGCTCAGCCGGTCCCCCGCGTACGCCGGGACGCCCAGTTTGACGTTGATGCTGGTGATGACCGCCTCCGGGCCCGTCCAGTCGGTGACGTAGCGTTCCACCAGGCCCATGGTGGTGAGGATGTTGAGGAAGATGTCCTTCGAGCCCTGGGCGCGGGCCTTGGCGGTGTCGTGGTGCACGGGGGTGAAGTCCCTGGTGGCCAGGGCGGTGGCGATCACCGTCGTGGGCGTCAGGTCCACCTCCAGCTCGGGCAGGGCCGTTCCGGCGGCGGGGGTCACGGCTCCTCCGGCGTCCACATCGGCAGGACGAGCTCGTCGTCCATCGACCGGTACGTCACCCTCAGGGCCATCCCGACCTCCACCTTCTCGACCGGGCAGTCCACGACGTTGCCCACGATCCGTACTCCTTCCGGCAGTTCCACCACGCCCACCACGAACGGGACCTCGCGCCCCGGCACCGGCGGATGGTGGTGGACGACGTAGCTGTAGAGGGTGCCGCGGCCGCTCACCACGACGTGCGACCGGTTCCCCGAGCGGCAGTTCGGGCACATCGGACCGGGCGGATGGCGCAGCTCCCCGCAGTCCGCGCAGCTCTGGACGCGCAGCTCGCCGTTCCGCGCCCCCTCCCAGAAGAACGCGGTGTCCGCGTTGACCGCCGGCCGCAGCGGGTACGGCTCCCGCGCGCGCGGGGCGGGCGCCTTCGGCCGGAACTTCAGCACCCGGAAGAGCATCTCGGCGACCGGCTGGTCGTCGTCGCCGTACCAGGTGACGTTCCAGGTGGCGAAGTAGCCCTCGCCCAGGGCGGTGCGCTTCGGCCCGGCCAGCGACGTGAAGCGGGTCGCGGGGGTCAGCAGCTCGCCGATCCTGGCGTACCGGTGGTAGGTCTGCTCGCAGTTGGTCGCCACGACCCCGGTGAAGCCCGCGGCGTCGAGCGCGGCCAGCAGGTCGTCCACCGGCGAGCGGTCCTTGGCCTGCGAGCCCGGCCCCTGCATGGTCCACACCTGGGCCATCGCGGGCGGCGCCACGCCTTCCTCCAGGTAGCGCGGGTTGGCGTCGCCCATGGCCGCCAGCCAGTGGCGGATCATGGGCGCGTTCACCGGGTCGGCGGCCGGGGCGCCGCGCAGCTCCCCCATCGCCATCTGCTTGCCGGCCAGCTCGTGCAGCTCCGCGTCAGTCGTGCCGGACGTCGCGGCGGTCGGGTCGGTCATCGCGGCGGCCTCGGCAGGTTCAGGCCGAGCATCGCGATCAGCTCGCGCTGCACTTCATTGACCCCGCCGCCGAACGTCAGCACCACCGCGCCCTTGACGCCGTGGTCCATGCGCTCGGCCAGCTCGGCCGTCTCCGGGTCGGAGGGGTCGCCGTATCGGGAGACGACGTCGCAGACCAGCCGGCCGATCTCCTGCATGCGCTCGGAGCCGTAGATCTTGGTGGCCGAGGCGTCGGGCGCGCCCAGCCAGCCGAGGTCCATGTTCGCCGCCACCTGCCAGTTGAGCAGCTCGTTCGTACGGAAGGCGGCCCACACCCGGGCGAGGGCTCGGCGTACGTCCGGATTGTCGGTCAGCCCGGCGTGCCTGGCCCAGGCGAGGAAGCGGTCGTAGGTCTGGCCGAGGTTGCCGGCCGGGCCCAGGGTGACGCGTTCGTGGTTGAGCTGGTTGACGATCAGGTCCCAGCCCCGGTCCACCTCGCCCACCACCATGTCCACCGGGACGCGCACGTCGGAGTAGTAGGTGGAGTTCGTGTGGTGGCGGCCGTCCATGGTGACGATCGGCGTCCAGGAGAAGCCGGGGTCGTCGGTGGCGGCGATCATCATCGTGATGCCCTTGTGCTTCTTGGCCTCGGGGTTCGTCCGGGCGGCCAGCCAGATGTACTGGGCGTAGTGCGCGCCGCTGGTGAAGATCTTCTGGCCGTTGACGACGTAGTGGTCGCCGTCCAGGACCGCCGTGGTGCGCAGGGAGGCCAGGTCGGTGCCGGCCTCGGGCTCGCTGTAGCCGATCGCGAAGTGGCACTCGCCGGCCAGGATGCGCGGCAGGAACCGGTCCTTCTGCTCCTGGGTGCCGTACTGCATCAGCGTCGGGCCCACCGTCTGCACGGTGATGATCGGGTACGGCACCCCGGCGCGGGCGATCTCGTTGGCGAAGATCTGCTGCTCCAGGGGGCCGTAGCCGCCCCCGCCGTACTCCTTGGGCCAGCCCAGCCCGAGCTTGCCGTCGCGGCCGAGCCGGCGGCAGTGCTCCATGTACGCCTCGCCGAACGGGTCGTCGGCGATCTTCGCGCGGTCCTCGGCGGTCAGGCAGCCGCGGAAGTACTCGCGCAGCTCGTCGCGGAGCGCGCGCTGCTCCCGGGTCAGGTCGATCAGCATCAGACGAGGGCTCCGATCAGGTCGAGCTGGGCGTCGGCGCCGCCGAGCAGGTGGGACAGGTGCTTGGCCTGCGCGAAGTGGCGGTGCAGCGGGTAGGTGACGTCGAGCCCGAGACCGCCGTGCAGGTGCTGGCAGGTGTAGAGCGCCTTGACGGCCTCGCAGACGTGGAACGCGGCCAGCGCCACGTCCGCGTCGGCGGGCAGGCCCTCGGCCAGCCGCCAGGCCGCCGACCACATGGCCACGTCGAGGGCCCGTCCGGCGATGTAGACGTCGGCGATCTGCATGGTCACGGCCTGGAACTCGGCCAGCGCCCGGCCGAACTGCCGTCTCGTCCTGATGTAGGCGGTGGTCAGGTCGAGCGCCCCGGCCAGGACGCCGCTCGCCTGCGCGGCGACGGCCACGGTGAACAGGCGTCCGGCGTCGGCGGCCGCCTCGGGCCCGGCCACCGCCTCGGCGGGCGTGCCGTCCAGCGGGATCGTGGCGGCCGGCTCGCCGGTCGAGGTGAACTCGGGGCTCGCGGGCGGCGACGCCACCAGGAACAGCCCCTCGTCCGCGGTGACCAGGACGTCGTCCGCCGGGTAGGGCACCGCGACCTTGCGCCCGGTCAGCGACCAGCCGTCGCCCTCGCGGCGGGCGGCCGTCGTCGGCGGATCGGCCGGGGCCCGGCCGGGCTCGCGCCGGGCCAGGGTGCCGCGCGTGACGCGCCGTCGCTGGTCGGGGCTGCCGTGCCGGGCCAGGGCCAGCGTGCTCACCAGGACGGGCAACGCCGGCACGGCCACCGCCCGCGCACCCACCTCGCGCAGCACGACGGCCATCTCGACGGGGCCGAGCCCGGCGCCGCCCGCCTCCTCGGACGCGCACACGCCCATGAGCCCGGCCTGCCACAGCCCGTCCTCGGCCGCCGAGCCGCCCTGCCCTTGCCCGGCCGCCGGGCCGTCTTCACCCTGCTTGGCCGCCGGGCCGCCCTCCCCTTGCTTGGCCAGCACTTCGGCGGTCAGCTTCTTCAGGTCCTGCTGGGTCTCGTCCAGGTTGAAATCCATCAGCTCTCCAAGAGGTGGTGCCTGCCGTGCTCGACGAACTCGTCCTCGATCGCCTTGACGTCCACGCCGGTCAGGGGGCGCAATCCGGACGGGGAGCGCCACCAGACGGGGTCGCCGGTCCGCCACGCCTCCTTGGCCAGGATCCGCTTGATGACCTTGTGGGAGGGGGTCTGCGGGAGTTCCGGACAAATCCGGATATAGCGGGGTAAGGACTTGGGGCCCAGGTCGGTGCGCCCGGCCAGGAACGCCGCGAACGCCTCGGCGTCGAAGGGGACGTCCATGACCAGCGCCGCCATCACCTGGTCGCCCGCCGCCGCGTCCGGCACCGGATAGACGGCCGCCTCCACCACGCCGCCGAACTCCCGCAGGGCGGCCTCCACGGGGGCGACGGCCAGGTTCTCGCCGTCCACGCGCAGGCGTTCGGTGCCGCGTCCGGCGAAGAAGACGTGGCCGGCGGGGTCGGCGTAGGCCAGGTCGCCGGACCAGAACGCGCCGTTCCTGACGCGTTCGGCGTCCGCGTCCGGGTCGTTGTAGTAGCCCTCGAACAGGCCGGGGCCGGCGGTGTTGACCAGCTCGCCGACGGCCTCGTCCGGGTTGAGCAGGCGGCCGCCCTCGATGCGGGCGGGCGGGCACGGGCGTCCGGTGGCGGGGTCGAGGATCTGCACGCCCGCCCCCAGCCTGCCCAGGCTGCCGGGCGGGGCGCCGGGGTCGGGGCTGAAGGAGATGGCCGTCTCGGTGGAGCCGAACGCGTCGATCACCCGGCAGCCGAACCGCTCGCCGAACCGCCTGGTCGCGACCGCGCTGCCCTCGTTGCCGAAGGCGATCCTGAGGGGGTTGTCGGCGTCGTCCGGGCGTTCGGGGGTGGCCAGGACGTAGGAGAGCGCCTTGCCGACGTAGTGCAGGTAGGTGCAGCCGTGCCGCCGCACGTCCGGCAGCAGGCCGGAGGCCGAGAACCGCCTGCGCACGGCCAGCGCCGCCCCCGAGGCCACGGCCGGGGCGTAGGCGGCCATCAGGGCTCCGGAGTGGAACAGCGGCATCGAGCAGTAGACGACGTCCTCGGGCGTGAGCAGCGCGGCCAGGCTCAGCCCCGGCAGTGCCAGCTTGCGCTGCGTGATCCGGACGGCCCTGGGCCGCCCCGAGGTCCCCGACGTGAAGATCAGCATCACCAGGTCGCCGGGAGCCGCCTCACCGGGCGGCCCACCGCCTTCCCCCAGGGACGACACCGTGGACAGTGGCATGCTCTCCACGCCCAGCTCCTCGGCGACCGACGCGGCGAGGGCGGCGAAGGGGGCGTCCCAGAGCAGGAGGTCCACGTCGGTGGCGCGGGCGTCGCGGACCAGCTCCGCGGCCGGGCGCGTCGGGTTCAGCGCGACCAGCACGTGCCCGTCGAGCGCCGCCCCGCCGAGCACGAGGAGCAGCTCCGGGACGTTCTCCGCCAGCACGCCCACGTGCAGACCCGCGCCGCGCCCGCTCAGCCAGGCCCCCGCCGCCCGGCAGCGGGCGACATGCTCGCGCCACGACCACACCGCGCCCTCGAACATCAGCCCAGGTCGGTCGTCCTGCGCCCGGTCGAGGAGCAGGGCCGCCAGCGTCTGCGCGATCATCGAGCCTCCAGCAAGCGCTAGGTAAGCCGAATGGCAAACTAGAACAGATTCTAATATCTGTCCAGTACCGGCCCTCCGCACAATGTTCCGACATAGTCCTGTAACGCCCTAGACATGCGCCGATACGGCCCGTTTGTGACTCGCGAGTAACAAGCCGCGTTGCCGAGAAATCAGATAACGTGTTCTTATGCGTACCTCGCCCGGGTCATTCTCCGCGCCCCCCAGCGACACCGAGGGGGCCGCCGAGGGCCGCGCGGCGGCGGGCGGTCGCAGCGTCCGCACCCGCAGCCAGCACCAACGCCGCAAGCGCATCGTCCAGGCCGCCGCCGCGCTGGCCTCGCGCGGCGGCGTCGAGGCGATGCAGATGCGCACGGTCGCCGAGCGCGCCGGCGTGGCGCTGGGCACGCTCTACCGCTACTTCCCGTCCAAGATGGACCTGGTCGTGGCGGTCGTGGGCGAGGAGATCGACCTGCTGGAGAGCAGCATCGAGCGCCGCCCGCCCGGGGCGTCCACGCCGGCCAGCCGGGCCGTCGACGTGCTCATGCGGGCCACGCGGGGGCTGATGCGCGAGCCGGAGCTGGCCGACGCGCTGATCCGGTCGTTGATCATGGCCGAGGTCCAGACACCGTTCGGCGACCGCATGACGGGGCTGCTGCTGCGGGTGTCCGCCGACGGGCTGACCGTCGACCAGGCCGGCGAGGAGCAGCTCGACCTCGCGGGCTCGCTGGCCAGCGTGTGGGTGCAGGAGCTGCTGGAGATGTTGCGCGGGCGGCGCACGTACGACCAGATCCAGCGGCGCATCGAGACCGCCGCGACCCGCCTCCTGGCCGACATCTAACCCCTTCCGGACATCTCCGTCATGCCCTAATCGGCTTTTTGTCGGTGGCGGAAGCTATACAGGGGGCATGAGCGACAAGCCGACGAGCGAAGACTTCCTCCGGCTGGCCGATCCGATGCGGCGCGAGCTGTTCGCACACTGCTACCGCATGCTGGGGTCGGTGCACGACGCCGAGGATCTCGTACAGGAGACCTATCTGCGGGCCTGGCGCGGCTACGACGGGTTCGAGGGGCGGTCGTCGCTGCGCACGTGGCTCTACCGCATCGCCACCACCGCCTGCCTGACCGCGCTCGACAGCCGCACCCGGCGCCCCCTGCCGACCGGTCTCGGCGCCCCGAGCACCGAGGCGGCCGCGCCGCTGGTCCAGGACGGCGAGGTGCCCTGGCTGGAGCCGGTGCCCGACACGCTGGCCGGGGTCGAGGCGGCCGGCGACCCGGCCTCGATCGTGACCTCGCGCGAGAGCATCCGGCTCGCGCTCGTCGCCGCCCTCCAGCACCTGCCGCCCCGGCAGCGCGCCGTGCTGATCCTGCGCGACGTGCTCAGGTGGCGGGCGGCCGAGGTCGCCGAGGCGGTCGGCCTGTCCACGGCGGCCGTCAACAGCATCCTGCAGCGGGCCCGCGCGCAGCTCAGCGAGGTCTCGCCGAGCCTCGACGACCAGGTCGAGCCGCTCTCCGCCGAGCAGCGCCACCTGCTCGACCGCTACGTCGCCGCCTTCGAGAACTACGACGTCGACGAGCTGGTCTCGCTGTTCACCAAAGACGCGATCTGGGAGATGCCCCCCTACGTGGGCTGGTACGAAGGTCCCGACGCGATCGGCGAGCTCGTCTCCACGCAGTGCCCCGCCAGCCGGCCGCACGACCTCAGGCTGCTCCCCGTGGCGGCCAACGGCCAGCCCGCGTTCGCCGTCTACTTCCGCGAGCACGACGTCTACCGCCGCTTCGCCATCATGGTGCTGGCGTTGCGCGAAGAAGGCGTCAACCACGTCGCCATGTTCTTTGACCTGCGGCTTTTCGACACTTTCGGGCTGCGTGCCGAGTTCCCCGCCGGAAGCGAGGCTTCCACCACAAAGTAGAACGCGTTACAGTCGCGGCCAGAGCAACGTTCTGGAGGCGACTGTGGGCACACCTGTGATCGTCGAGGCCGTTCGCACGCCCATCGGCAAGCGGGCGGGATGGTTGTCGGAGCTCAAGCCGCAGCAGGTGCTGGCCGCGGCGCTGAACGGCCTGGTCCAGCGCGCCGGCGTCGATCCGGCCACGATCGGCCAGATGTTCGCCGGGTGCGTCACGCAGGCCGGCGAGCAGGGCGGCCACGTCGGCCGCTACTCGTGGCTCTACGCCGGGCTCCCCTACCAGACGGGCGTCACCACGCTCGACGCCCAGTGCGGCTCCTCGCAGCAGGCCGTGCACCTGGCGGCGGCGATGATCAGGGCGGGCGTCATCGAGGCCGGCGTCGGATGCGGGGTCGAGATGATGAGCAGGGCGCCGCTCGGCAGCAACGTGCGCCCCGCGCGGCCGCGTCCCGACGACTGGAGCATCGACCTGCCCGACCAGTTCACCGCGGCCGAACGCATCGCCCGGCGGCGCGGGCTGACCAGGGAGCGGCTCGACTGGTTCGGCGCGCGGTCGCAGCGCCTGGCGGCCAAGGCGTGGGCCGACGGGCGGTTCGAGCGGGAGATCGTGCCCGTCGGATCCGTCCGCAGGGACCAGGGGTTACGCGAGACCACGGTCGAGAGCCTGGCCGGGCTCAAGCCGGTCGCCGAGGGCGCCCTGCACACCGCCGGCACGTCCTCGCAGATCTCCGACGGCGCGGCCGCCGTGCTGGTGACGAGCGAGCAGGAGGCCCGCCGGCAGGGGCTGCGGCCCAGGGCGCGCATCCTGGCGCAGGCGCTCGTCGGCGCCGAGCCCTACTATCATCTCGACGGTCCCGTGGAGGCGACCGCGAAGGTGCTGACGGCGGCCGGGATGACCATGGGCGACATCGACAGGTTCGAGGTGAACGAGGCGTTCGCGTCCGTGGTGCTCTCGTGGGCCGCGGTGCACGAGCCCGACCTCGACCGGGTCAACGTCAACGGGGGGGCCATCGCGCTCGGCCATCCCGTCGGGGCCACCGGCGCCCGGCTCATCACCACCGCCCTGCACGAGCTCGAACGCTCCGACACCACCACCGCGCTGGTCACGATGTGCGCGGGCGGCGCTCTGGCCACGGCGACGATCCTCGAACGCCTGACCTGATCCACCATTCACACGCACGTGCTCGATCGGGGGAACCGGTGGGGAAGACCAGGCGCAGACCGTACTCGGAACAGCGGCCGCAGGAGCTCGGCGGCGGGGTGTGGAGCGTGCCGGTGCCCATCCCGGGCAACCCGCTCGGCTACACGCTGGTCTACGCCGTCGAGTCGCCGCGCGGGCCGGTGCTCGTGGACGCCGGGTGGAACCATCCCGACGCCTGGCAGGCGCTCAGCGGCGGCCTGGCCGCGCTCGGGCTCGACGTCGCGACCGTGAGCGGCGTGGTCGTCACCCACTTCCATCCCGACCACGCCGGGCTGGCCGGGCAGGTCAAGGAGGCGTCCGGGGCCTGGATCGCCATGCACGAGGAGGACGCCGCGCTGGTCCGGCTCATGCACCGGTTCGCCGCGGAGGAGCACGCGAGCTTCCAGTCCGACATGCTCAGGCGGGCCGGCGCCGACCCCGGCGAGGTGCGCGAGGCGATGGGCACCCGGCCGACGCCGCCCGCGCTGCCCGACCGCGAGCTGCGCGACGGCGACCTGGTGGAGCTGCCCGGCCGCAAGCTGCGCGCCGTGCACACCCCCGGCCACACGCCGGGCCACATCTGCCTGCACCTGGAGGACGCCGACCGGCTGTTCACCGGCGATCACGTTCTTCCCGACATCACCCCGCACATCGGGATCTATCCCTACGACCGCGACGACATCGATCCGCTGGGCGACTTCCTGGACTCGCTCGACCGGGTCGGCGAGCTGGGCCCCCTGGACGCCCTGCCGGCACACGAGTGGATATTTCCCGATGTTGCCGCGCGCGCCGCCGAGATCCGCCACCATCACGAGGAGAAGCTGATCCGGTTGCGCACCCTCATGGCCGAGCGGTCGCGACCGCTGACCATCTGGGAGGTCGCCTCGATGATGACCTGGAACCGGCCCTGGGACGACCTGGCCCCCGTGCTGCGCAGCATGGCGGCCGGCGAGGCCGCGGCCCATCTGCGCACCCTGGAGACCCGGGGCATGGTCCGCCGCGTCCCGGACGTCGATCCCGTACGCTTTCAGGCTCTAGACTCCTAGACATCCGATGTCTAGGGAGAAGAGTGTGGCGGTCACCGACGCGGCCATCGACAAGATCAAGCAGATGATCCTCTCCGGGGAGCTGACCCCGGGCGACCGTCTGCCGAAGGAGGCCGACCTCGCCGAGCGGCTCGGCCTGTCGCGCAACTCGCTGCGCGAGGCCGTGCGCGCGCTCGCCCTGATCAACGTCCTCGACGTGCGCCAGGGCGACGGCACGTACGTCACCAGCCTGGAGCCGCACCTGCTGCTCGACACCATGTCGTTCGTGCTCGACCTGCACCGCGACGACACGGTGATCCAGTTCTTCGAGGTGCGGCGCATCCTCGAACCGGCCGCGACGGCCCTGGCCACCGAGCTGATGCGCGACGAGGACATCGAGGAGCTGCGGCGCATCCTCGACTCGCTGCCCGCGCAGCCGACGGTCGAGGAACTGGTCGCCAACGACCTGGAGTTCCATCAGCGCATCGCGCGCGGGTCGGGCAACAGCGTGCTCTGCTCGTTCATCGAGAGCCTGTCAGGTCCGACCACTCGGGCCCGGGTGTGGCGCGGCCTCACCCAGGAGGGCGCGATGGAGAAGACCCGCGAGCAGCACACCGCGATCTACGAGGCCATCGCCGCCCGCCAGCCGGACGTGGCGCGGTCGTGGGCCACCGTGCACGTGGCGGGCGTGGAGGCGTGGCTGCGCAAGGCCCTTGACTGATCGGCGCGCGCGCCCGTTCCCTCGGCCCGGCTCCGCCCGCACACCGCGCACAGCACCGGCACGCACGACCGTTCCCCGGGTAGTAACCGTGTCGTGGCCGACAAACTGGAGCGATACCGCAGCAAACGCGACCCCAGCCGGACCCCCGAGCCCGTGCCCGCCACCCCACCCGAGGACGGTGGCGGCGCCGCGTTCGTCATCCAGGAGCACCACGCCCGGTCCCTGCACTGGGACCTGCGGCTGGAACGCGACGGCGTGCTGGCCTCCTGGGCGGTCCCCAAGGGCCTGCCCGCCGACCCCGGCACCAACCACCTGGCCGTGCACACCGAGGACCATCCGATGGAGTACCTCACCTTCCACGGCGAGATCCCCAAGGGCGAGTACGGCGGCGGCACCATGACCGTCTGGGACACCGGCACGTACGAGACCGAGAAGTGGTCCGAGCGCGAGGTCAAGTTCGTCCTGCACGGCCGGCGGGCCTCCGGGCGGTTCGTGCTGTTCCGGACGCGGGGCAAGAACTGGATGATCCACCGCATGGACGCCCCCGTCCGCGACCCGTTCCCCGACGTGGCGCCCATGCTGCCCACCGAGCGCGCCCGGCCGCCCAGGGACGCCGCCGCCTACGCCTTCGAGTTCGCCTGGGGCGGACGCCGGCTCCTGGTCCCCGTCGACGGCGGGCGCACGACGGCCGCCCGCGAGCATCCCTGGCTGCGCCCGCTGGCCGAGTCGTTCGGCAGCCGGACGGCGGTGCTGGACGGCGAGGTGGTCACGCTGGCCGGGACCGAGCTCCTGGTCGTCCAGGACCTGCTGTACGACGAGGGCCGCTCCCTGGTGGACGAGCCGTTCGCCGACCGGCGGGCCGCCCTGGAGTCGCTGGGGCTGGCCGGCCCCCGCTGGCAGACCGCGCCCTCGTGGCCCGGCGAGGCAGGCGCGGTCCGGCAGGCGGCGCGCGAGCAGGGCCTGCCCGGCGTGGTGGCCAAACGCCTGGACTCCCGCTACGAGTCCGGCACGTCCGCGTTCTGGCTGTTCATCCCCTCCTGAGGCCGCAAGCCCGCAAAGCACAGCGCGGAGCGGTACTTGGACGCGGTAGGCGTGCCGGATCGCCTGCTGTGCTGGCCCCTCATCCAGACATGGGGGGATCCATGCAGAACATCCGCTTACGCCGTACGGTGCTGATCTTGGCGTGCGCCGTCGTGCCCTTCCTGGGCGCCGGAGCCGCCTCGGCGATCACCGTCTCCGGCCCCGACCTCACCCGGCAGTCCGCCGACGCCGGGGGCAAGCCGCCGGCCAGGGACTCGACCGGCCCGCGCGGCCAGGTCCCCGGCGGCTTCGCGAGCTGGGACGCGCTCTTCACCGAGCAGACCCGGCTGAACGCCGTCGCCGACCGCGTCACGGCCGTGGCCGAGACCTCCGACGGGTACGGCGGCGTGGTCGTCGCGCCCGAGAACCACGAGGTGCGCCTGTACTGGAAGGGCCAGGTGCCCGCGCCCGTGCGGGCCGTGGTCGACGAGGGACGGCTGACCGCCCCGGTCTCCGTGCTCCCGTCCGCCTTCTCCTACGCCGACCTCCTCGCCGAGGCCGACGAGTGGAGCGAGTCCGGACAGGTGACGGGCGCCGCCCCGCAGGCCGACGGGAGCGGCGTGCGGCTCTCGGTCCCGGACGAGGACACCGCCCCCGACCAGCTCCAGCGGCCGAGCGGCGCCACCGCGCCGATCACGCTGGAGCGCGGCGAGCGCTTCGACCCGGCCTACAGCAGGCAGGACGACGTCCCGAGCTACTACGCGGGCGGCCGGACCTGGAACGCCAGGACCGGCTCCGGCTGCACCTCGGGGTTCGCCGTCTACGACAAGAACGGCAATCCCGGCTTCCTGACCGCCGCGCACTGCGGCGAGTTCTGGGACTCCTTCTACGACGGCGGCGGCTCGGGCAGCCCGGCGAACCGCATGGGCGACCTGCGGTGGCGGCTGCCCAAGCGGGACGCCGCGATCGTCCTGGCCGACGCCACGGCCGACGTCTTCGACGGCGGTCCGGCGGCCGCCACCAGCAACCGGGTGGTCGCGTTGTGGAAGGCGTACGTCGGCAACTTCGTGTGCAACTCGGGGGCGTCGCTGGGCGAGTACTGCCTGATCAAGGTGACCGAGACCGGGTGGAGCGGCACGTACACGAACGGGCAGTACGTCAAGCACATGGTCAGGGCCAAGAGCGTCGTCGGCGGCTGCGCCGTGGCCCACGGCGACAGCGGCGGCCCGGTCTACTCCTACACCAACTGGTTCGACGACGTCGCGGCGCAGGGCATCACGTCGGCCGTCAGCAAGCCGGTCGCCTGCGGCGGGCTGGACGGCGGCCGGGTGATCGTCTTCTCCCGGGTGTGGGACGTGGCCCTGGCCTTCGGCGCGTACGTACAGGTGCACTGAACGAGGACGGCGGCCGGGCGGGGGCCCGGCCGCGGTCAGCCCAGCAGGCCCTCGCCGGCCAGTTCCAGCCACAGCTCCTCGGGGACCGGGCGGGACCACAGGGCGGCGTTGGCCAGGACCTCCTCGGGCGCGCGGGCGCCCAGCACGATCGAGGCGACCGCCGGATGGCGCAGCGGGAAGGCCATGGCCGCCTGCGGCAGCGAGACGCCGTGGCGCTCGCAGACGGCGGCGATCCGGGTGGCCCGGTCCAGCAGCGGCGCCGGCGCGGGCGCGTAGTCGAAGGTGCCCGACGGGGCCGGCGTGGCCAGGAGGCCGCTGTTGAAGACCCCCGCGGCCAGCACCCGGACGCCGCGTTCGGCGCATTCGTCCAGCAGCGGCAGCCCCGACTGGTCGAGCAGCGTGTAGCGCCCGGCGAGCATGACGACGTCGACGCCGGTCTCCCGGACAAAGCGCAGCGGCGCCTGCCACTGGTTCATCCCGACGCCGATCGCCTTGACCACGCCCTGCTCCCGCAGCTCGGCCAGCGCCGGGTACGCCTCGGCCAGCGCCTGCTCCAGGTGATCGTCGGGGTCGTGGATGAGCGCGATGTCGATCTCCGGCAGGCCGAGCCGGGCCAGGGAGTCCTCCAGGGAGTCGCGCACGCCGTCGGCCGAGAAGTCCCATTCGCGGCCCAGCCCGACCGGGACGTCGAACATCTCGTCGTCGTCGCGCACCCGCGAGGGCACCACCAGCCGACCCACCTTCGTGGACAGGACGTAGCCCGACCGCTCCGCGAGCGCGGCGCCCAGGCGGCGCTCGGACAGCCCCAGCCCGTAGTGGGGCGCGGTGTCGAAGAGCCGCACGCCGCTGTCCCAGGCCGCGTCGACCGTGGCCCGCGCCTGCTCGCCGGAGACCGCCTGGTAGAGGTTGCCGAGCGGGGCGCCGCCGAGGCCGACGCGGGGCAGGTCGATCACGTCAGCTCCCAGACCTGGCGCAGGCCGCCCGCCGACTGGTCGAAGTCGCCGTCGAGCAGGCGGTTCATCTGGCGCTGCCATGCCTGGTCGGCGGGGTCGTCCTTGAGCGCGGCCTGCAGCGCGGCGTAGTCCTCGACCTCCACGAAGTGGAACAGGTCGAGGCCGTCGCGGAAGATGCGCCACGAGATCACGCCGTGGGCGCGCAGCGCGGACTCCAGGGCGGCCGGGATCGTGGCGTGCTCCCGTTCGTAGGTCTCCTCGCACCCGGGCCGGAGCCTGGTGCGCAGGGCGAGGCGTTCCATCAGTCCTGCGCCTTTCCGCCGGCGATCCTGCTGATGATCAGTGCGATGAGAATGATGCCACCGTAGATGACCGGTTGCCAGAAACCGGAGACCCCGATGAGGGTGAGGATGTTCTGGACCAGGCCGATCACCAGCACACCGGTCAGCGCGCCGAGGACGGTGCCCTTGCCGCCGTCCATGCTGACGCCGCCGATGACGGCCGCGGCGAAGACCATGAAGATCCAGCCGTCGCCCATCTCGTTGCCGATCGCGCCGAGGCGTCCGGTCTCCAGGATGCCGGCCGTGGCGGCCAGGATGCCGCCGAGGACGAACACGCCGAACAGCACGCGGTCCACCCGGATGCCGGCGGCGCGGGCGGCGTCGGCGTTGCCGCCGATGGCGTACAGGGAGCGGCCGAGCCTGAGATAGGTCAGGCCGAAGACGCCGGCGGCGAACAGCAGCGCGGCGATCCAGATGGCGGCGGGCAGGCCGAGCCAGGTGGCGCTGCCGAGGTAGAGCATCGAGTCGGGGAGCTGGAACAGCGTCTTGCCCTGGGTGAGCCCCTGCTGGAGGCCGTCCACGATGATCAGCATGGCCAGCGTGACGATGAACGCCGAGAGCTGGAACCTGATGATCAGGAACCCGTTGAACGCGCCGATGGCCGCGCCCACGAGCAGGGCCAGCGGGATCACCAGCCAGCCGGGCAGCCCGAGGCCGAACCCGCCCGCCGAGGCCGGGACGACCAGCATCACGGCGATGCCGGGCGCGGTGCCGACCGTCGACTCCAGCGACAGGTCGAACTTCCCGGCGATCAGGATCATCGCCTCGGCCAGCACGAGCAGCGAGATCGCCGCCTGCTGCTGCAGGACGTTCGTCAGGTTGCCCGCCGTCAGGAAGGTCGGGTCGAGGAACGCGCCCACGACCAGCAGGAGCAGGATCACCGGCACCAGGGTCAGGTCGCGGAACCTGGCCAGCCTCAGCCGGGGGGCCGGAGCAGTCAAAGTGGTCACTCTTGTATGCCTTCCATCACGGCCACGAGCTCGTGGTCGGTCCAGCCACGCGGCACGTCCTTGACGACCCTGCCGTGGAACATCACCAGCACCCGGTCGCAGATGCGCAGGTCGTCGAGCTCGTCGGAGACCACGACGGCCCCCGCGCCCCGGCCGACCGCGTCCTCGACCGCGCCGAGCAGGGCCTGCTTGGCCTTGACGTCGACGCCCGCGGTCGGGTTGATCACGACCAGCGCCCTCGGGTCGTCCACGAGCGCCCGCGCGAACACGACCTTCTGCGCGTTCCCGCCGGACAGGTCGCCGACGGGCTGGTCGGGCCCCTCGGTCTTGATGTCCAGGCTCTCGATCATCTGGACGGCCCTGGCCCGGCGCCGCGCGGGCGAGACGATGCCGTAGGCGCCCAGCTTGTGGGCGATCGGCAGGGTCGCGTTCTCCCCCACCGACAACATCGGCACGAAACCCTCGTGGTGCCGGTCCTCGGGCACGAACCCGAGCCCGGCGCGCATGGCGGCGGGCACGTCGCCCGGGCTGACCCGGGTGCCGTCGATCGTGACCACGCCCGTGTCCGGCCTGCGCAGCCCGACCAGGGTCTCGGCCAGGCCGACCTTGCCGCTGCTCGCCGAGCCCGCCAGGCCCACGACCTCGCCGGACCTGACCGAGATGTCCACGTCCTGGTAGCGGCCGGTCAGCGACAGGCCCGCGCCCGACAGCACGACCGCCTCGCCGGGCACGCGCTGCCGGGACTCGTAGGCGGCCGTGGCCTCGCCGGTCATCGCGTCCACCAGCTCGTCCTGGGGGAACCCGGCGACCGGCCGGGTCACGATGTGCCGGGCGTCGCGGAAGACCGTGACGCTCTGGCAGATCTCGTACACCTCGTCCAGGTGGTGGGAGATGTACATCATCGTGACGCCCTGCTCGCGCAGCGAGCGCATGCGGGTGAACAGCCGCTCGATGGCCGGGCCGTCGAGCCGGGCGGTGGGCTCGTCGAGGATGATGAACCGGGCGCCGAACGACAGCGCCCGCGCGATCTCCACGAGCTGCCGCTGCTCGACGCCCAGCTCGCCGGCCAGCGCCTGCGGGTCGACGTCCACCTCGTAGGTGTCCAGCAGCTCGCGCGCCTTGGCCCGCAGCGCCCGCCAGTTGATCATCCGGCCGCGGCCGGTCTGGCGGTTGACGAACAGGTTCTCCGCGACCGTCAGCGCCGGGATGATCGTGGACTTCTGGTACACGCAGGCGACGCGCTGCCGCCAGGCGTCGCGGTCGGCCAGGGCGGGCGCCGCCTCTCCCGAGAACAGCACCTCGCCCTCGTCCGGCCGCTGGAGCCCGGTGAGGATCGACACGAGGGTGGACTTCCCCGCGCCGTTCCGGCCGACGAGGGCGTGGGTCTGGCCCTCGGCGATGGCGATCTCCGCGCCGTTCAGCGCGGTGGTCGGACCGAAACGCTTGACGACATTTCGGGCTTCAACGTGATATTTCATCACTTGACCTGGTTACCCCAGAGGTTCTGGTCGTCCACGTTGTCCTTCGTCACCAGCGGCGCCGGGAGCTGGTCCTCGAAGCCGTTGGGCAGCTGGATGATGTTGCTGCCGTGGTCGGTCGGGCCCGGCTGGAACGTCTTGCCGTCGACCGCCGCCTTGGCGTAGAAGATCGCGTACCGGGCGTAGAGGTCGGCCGGCTGCGACACCGTGGCGTCGATGTTGCCCTTGCGGATCTCCTCGAACTCCTGCGGGATGCCGTCGTTGGAGACCACGAAGACGTGCTTGGGGTCGGTCGGCGGGACCAGCAGGTTCTTCTGCTTGAGCACCTGCAGCGTCGGAGCCAGGTGCACGCCGCCGGCGTGCATGTAGATGCCCTTGATGTCCGGGTTCTGCTCCAGGCGGGTCTGGAGCATGGACGCCGCCTTGCTGCCCTCCCACTCGGTCGGCTCGCTGAACACCGTGATGCCGGGGAACTTGCTCTTCATGCACTCGTTGAACGCCTCGGACCGGTCGCGGCCGTTGATCGAGCTGAGCGCGCCCTCAAGCTGCACGACCTTGCCCTTGCCGCCGAGCTTCTCGCCGAGGAACTCGCACGCCTTGGTGCCGTACGCGCGGTTGTCGGCGCGTACGACCATGTAGACCTTGCCCTTGTCGGGCCGGGTGTCCACGGTGACCACGGGGATCTTCTTGTTCTCCAGCTGCTGGAGCGTGTTGGCGATGGCGCCGGTGTCCTGGGGGGCCATGACGATCGCCTTGGCGCCCTGGCCGACCAGCGCCTGCACGTTGTTGACCAGCTTGGAGACGTCGTTCTGGGAGTTCGTGGCGGGCATCAGGTCGGCCTTGAGCTCGGTCGCCATCTGCGGGACGTACTTCATGTAGGAGTTCCAGAAGTCGGAGTCGGCGCGCGGGTGGTCGATGCCCACCTTGCCGCCGCCTCCCCCTTCCGCCGTGGAGCCGCTGGAGCCGTTCGTGCCGCTGGAGCCGCAGGCGGCGACGACCGCCAGCAGGGCCGCGCTCGCGACCACCGGACCGATCTTCATGGGGGGTTACCTTCCTTAATTGGTTGGCCGGAGCCGTAGCCCCTGCATGCCGCCGTCGACCGCGAGCGCGGTGCCGGTGGTCGCGGCGGACTCGGGACCTGCCAGATAGGCGATCGCGGCGGCGACCTCCTCGGCGCTGACCAGGCGGCCCATGGGCTGCCTGGCGTTCAGCGCCGCTCGTTCGGCCTCGGGATCGTCGGCCGAGTCGAGCAGCCGCCCCACCCACGGGGTGTCGGCGGTGCCCGGGTTGACGCAGTTGACGCGGATGCCCTCGCGGACGTGGTCGGCGGCCATGGCCAGGGTCAGCGACAACACCGCGCCCTTGGTCGCGCTGTAGAGCGCCCGGTGCGGCAGCCCCGCGGTGGCCGCGATCGAGCAGGTGTTGACGATGGCCGGGTGCTCCGACCTGCGCAGGTACGGCAGCGCCGCCCGGCTCACCCGGACGATGCCGAACACGTTGACCTCGAAGACCTTCCGCCACTCCTCGTCCGGGTTGTCCTCGACCGTGCCCTGGGCGCCGACGCCCGCGTTGTTGATCACGATGTCGATGCCGCCGAGCCGTTCCGCGGCCTCGGCCACCGCCGCGCGCACGGACGCGTCGTCGGCCACGTCCGCCTTGATCCCCACGAAGGGGTCGCCGGGCGGGGCGAGGTCGAGGCAGGCGACCTGCATGCCGCGCGCCGCGAGCAGGGTGGCGGTGGCCAGGCCGATGCCTGAACCGCCGCCGGTCACGATGGCCTTGAGCGTCATGACGTGGCCCTCCATACCTGGCCGTCGGGGAAGCTGTGGGCGGCGATCGACGCCGCGTGCATCTCGGCGCTGAAGCCGGGGGCCATGGGGGCGGTGTAGCGGCCGTGGTCGATGACGACCGGGTGCACGAAGTGCTCGTGCAGGTGGTCGACGTACTCGATCACGCGGCCGTCCATCGTGCCGGTGATCGCCACGTAGTCGAACATCGACAGGTGCTGCACCAGCTCGCACAGCCCGACGCCGCCCGCGTGCGGGCAGACCGGCACGCCGAACTTGGCCGCGAGCAGCAGGATCGCCAGGTTCTCGTTGACCCCGCCGACCCTGGCCGCGTCGATCTGCAGGTAGGAGATCGCGCCGGCCTGGAGAAGCTGCTTGAAGACGATGCGGTTCTGGACGTGCTCGCCGGTGGCGACCGGGACCGGCCTGATGCCCTCGGCGATGGCGGCGTGGCCGAGCACGTCGTCGGGGCTGGTCGGCTCCTCCACCCAGTGCGGCCGGTACGGGCTCAGCGCGCTCACCCATTCGATGGCCGAGGCGACGTCCCAGCGCTGGTTGGCGTCGATCGCGATCGGGTAGTCGGGGCCGCAGACCTCGCGGGCCACGCGGAAGCGGCGCAGGTCGTCGTCGAGGTCGGCGCCGACCTTGAGTTTGATCTGGCCGAAGCCCTGGTCGAGGGCCTCCTTGCAGAGGCGTCGCAGCTTGTCGTCGTCGTAGCCGAGCCAGCCGGGAGAGGTGGTGTAGGCGGGGTAGCCGGTCTCGATGAGCCGCTGGATCCGCTCTTCCTTCCCCTCTTCCGCATTTTTCAGGATCTGGAGGGCTTCGTCCTGGGTGAGCGCGTCGCTCAGGTAGCGGAAGTCGATCAGCCCGACGATCTCCTCGGGCGACATCTCCGACAACAGCCGCCACACC
This sequence comes from Nonomuraea sp. NPDC001684, assembly GCF_053596515.1. NCBI lineage: Bacteria > Bacillati > Actinomycetota > Actinomycetes > Streptosporangiales > Streptosporangiaceae > Nonomuraea > Nonomuraea sp. NPDC001684. The sequence continues at coordinate 6,428 of NZ_JBSFGJ010000085.1, read as the reverse complement.
GGCTTGCCCACCCGCCTGGCCTTCAGGTCCCACAGGGCGTTGACCACGGCGGAGATCGCCATGTGCATGACGCCCTTCTCCGGGCCCAGCCAGCGCAGCTGCGAGTCGTTGACCAGCTCCTTGTACAGCGCGCCGAGGTCTTCGACGTCCCGGCCGAGCACATAGGGCTCTAGCGCCCGGATCGCTCCGGTCTGCACGTCGTTGCCGCGTCCGATGGTGAACGCGAACCCGTGCCCCTCGACCCCGTCGTCGGTCTTCAGCACCACGTAGGCGGCGGAGTAGTCGGGGTCGGGGTTCATCGCGTCCGAGCCGTCCAGCTCCCGTGACGTGGGGAAACGCACGTCGTGCGTCTCCAGCGCGACGATTCTGTACGCCATCAGGCCTGCCCCACCATCTGCCGCTGGCGGCCGAGCCCGTCGATCTCCAGCTCCATCACGTCGCCCGCCCGCAGGTACGGCTGGCCGGGCATGCCCATCGCGACCCCGGCCGGGGTGCCGGTATTGATCACGTCACCGGGTTCGAGCACCATGAACCGGCTCAGGTACCGCACGATCTCGGCCACGTCGAAGATCATGTCCTTGGTGCCGCCGTCCTGGCGCGGCTCGCCGTTCACCCAGAGGCGCAGCCCCAGGCTCTGCGGGTCGCCGACCTCGTCCGCCGTCACCAGCCAGGGACCCAGCGGGTTGAACGTCTCGCACGACTTGCCCTTGTCCCACTGGCCGCCGCGTTCGAGCTGGAACTCCCGCTCGGAGACGTCGTTGGAGATCGCGTACCCGGCGATCACGTCGAGGGCCTCGTCCCGGCTGTCGAGGTAGCGGGCCCGCCGGCCGATCACGACCGCCAGCTCCACCTCCCAGTCGGTCTTCACGCTGCCACGCGGCACCAGCACCTCGTCGTACGGGCCGATCACGGTGTTGGCGGCCTTCATGAACACCACGGGCTCGGCGGGCGGCTCCGCGCCGGACTCGGCGGCATGGTCGCGGTAGTTCAGCCCGATGCAGACCACCTTGCCCGGCCGGGCGATCGGCGCGCCCACCCGCAGCCCGGCGGCGTCGACGACGGGCAGGTCGCCGCGCTCCAGCGCGTCACGCACGCGCGCCACTCCCCCGGAGGCGAGAAAAGCCCCGTCGATCTCGGGCTCCCCGATGTCGCGCAGGGTGCCGGAGGCGTCCATCACCACCGGCCGCTCCTGTCCGACAGGTCCCACTCGCAGCAGCTTCACACCGCACCCTTCACTTATTCATCGGATGTCTGTGCCTCAGATGCTGCTGCGACATGGCGGCGCATGTCAAGGGCGTCCAGCGGGATACATCCGATCCGTGACCCGGAACGACACCTCGAACCCCAACCAACCACCTCCGTCAGCCCCCATGGCTCCGAAGATTCCCCCCCATTGCTGATCCGCACCACCTCCAAAAACATCGGAGGTACCTCACCCTTTCTCCCTCTCCACTCGCCCACCCCTGACGGCTCCGCCCGTTCGGCGTGACGTCCTTGGCGCCGACCCAGACGATCCTCGCCAATCTGGGCGTCGGCACGGTCACCGCCAAGAGCCGTGCTGATGCCGGACTCGGAGGCCGGGCTCGGGGGCCGGGCTCGGGGGCCGGGCTCGGGGGCCGGGCTCGGGGGCCGGGCTCGGGGGCCGGGCTCGGGGGCCGGGCTCGGGGCCGGGCTTGGGGGTGAGGGGTGGTGGGCGTGGGGCGAAGCCGGTTAGCGGTGGTGAGCACGGGGGAGGCGGCACCGCTGTGGTGCTGGGCTGGGGCATGGGTGAGGAAGCGTCGGCGGGGAGGGGGTTGGCTGTTGTCGGGTTATGGCGGGTGGGGAGGGGGTTGTCTGCTCCGGGGTTATGGCGGGGGCGCCTGGAGGGTGGGGAGGGTGGCAGGGTGGGGCTACTTGACGGGCGTACAGTGGCGTAATAGAACACGTTTCAGTACGAATAAACCAAGCGCTTGATCAAGAGGTGACCGCGCGTGCATATCGACCTTGTAGACAGGGACCGTTACGCGACTTCCGGCCCACCCCACGAACAGCTCGCCTGGCTCCGCGCCAACTCCCCCGTCCACTGGCACGACGGCGAGCCCGGGTTCTGGGCGGTCACCCGCTACGAGGACGTCGTGCACGTGTCCCGCCACTCCGACCTGTTCTCCTCGGCCAAGAAGCTCGCCCTCTTCGACGAGATGCCCGAGGACCAGATCGCCCTCCAGCGGCTGATGATGCTCAACCAGGACCCGCCCGAGCACACCAGGCGGCGTTCCCTGGTCAACCGCGGCTTCACCCCCCGGACGATCGGCGCCCTCGAACAGCACATCCGCGACATCTGCGACGACCTGCTCGACAAGTGCTCCGGCGAGGTGGACTTCGTCACCGAGGTCTCCGCCCCCCTCCCCCTGTACGTGATCTGCGAGCTGCTCGGCGCTCCCGCGACCGACCGCGACAAGCTGTTCTCCTGGTCGAACCGCATGATCGGCGCCCAGGACCCCGACTACGCGGCGACCCCCGAGGAGGGCTCCGGCGCCGCCATGGAGGTGTACGCCTACGCCAACGAGCTCGCGGCGCAGCGCAGAGCCGCCCCCAAGGACGACATCATCACCAAGCTCCTCCAGCCCGACGACAAGGGCGAAACCCTCGGCGAGGACGAGTTCGACCTGTTCGTCCTGCTGCTGATCGTCGCGGGCAACGAGACCACCCGCAACGCGGCCTCCGGCGGCATGCTGGCCCTCTTCGAGCACCCCGACCAGTGGGACCGCCTGGTGGCCGACCCCACGCTGGCCAGGACGGCGGCCGACGAGATCGTCCGGTGGGTCTCGCCGGTCAACCTGTTCCGGCGCACGTCGATGGCGGACCAGGTGCTCGGCGGGCAGCCCATCAAGGACGGCGACAAGGTCGTGGTCTTCTACTCCTCCGCCAACCGGGACGCCTCCGTGTTCCCGGACCCCGAGGTCTTCGACATCGGACGCACCCCCAACACGCACATCGGGTTCGGCGGCGGCGGCGCGCACTTCTGCCTCGGCAACCACCTCGCCAAGCTGGAACTGCGTGTCCTGTTCGAGCAGCTGGCCAGGCGCCGGCCGCGCATCCGCCAGGCCGGCCCGGCCCGCCGCCTGCGCTCGAACTTCATCAACGGCATCAAGGAGCTCCCGGTCACGATCGCCTGACCTTGCCGACGCCCTCCGAGCCACCGGGGACGCCCTCACGAGGACCGCCGGCGCCGGGGATGGCGAGCGGTTCCGCGGCGGGCCGCGCGGATCTGGCGGAGGACGCGGACGGTGCCCTCCGGGCCGGGTTGCCAGCCGCGCTCGATCAACGCGTCGGCGACGTGCCGGAGAAGGCCGGCGATCTGGCCGGGGATGACGTCGCGGCGTACGGCGATCACCCGCCAGCCCAGCCGCCGCAGCCCCTCGCGGCGGGCCGCGTCACGCCGCCGGTCCGCCGGGGAGGTGTGGTGCACCTGGCCGTCGTACTCGACCCCCACCCGGTACGGCTCCCACCCCAGGTCGAGGTAGGCGTGCCGGCCGCCGCCCAGGGGCACGGCGAGCTGCGTGGTGGGCCTGGGGAGGCCGCCGTCGACGAGGACGACCCGCAGCCAGCTCTCCCGGGGCGAGGCGGCGCCGCCGTCGGCCAGGCTCAGCGTGTCGCGCAGCCGCCAGGAGTTGAGCGGACGACGCCACAGCGCCTCCATGTCGACGCCCCGCCGCGCGAACTGGTCGAGCGCCGCCACCGCCTCCGGACGCGGCAACGACCGGGCGCAGTCGAGGGCCGTGCGCGCCATGGTGGTGAGCCGGACGCCCCGGTGGTCGGTGACGTCGTCGGCGGGCGGTTCGCCCACGTACGTGACGCAGCCGGGGATCGCCAGGTGAGCGGGGGCGATCACCTCCACCGGCCAGTCAGCCTCGGGGACGGAGAGCACGCTCAGGCCCCAGACGTGTGCGGCCGTCTGCCGGCAGACGACGGCCTGCCGGCAGGACCGGGTGATGCGCTCGGCGCGGCCGAGCAACGAGAGTGCGGCGTTCACGGGGTCCAGGCTGACGCCCTCACCCCGGCCCCCGCAGAGCCGAACCCCGTTCTGTGGACAACCGTTCGGCTACCCACTCAGCGGCTTCGCCGCGTCACCGCAGAGGCCGACCACTCCAGCCGACGGCCCGCGTCACCGCAGAGGCCGACCACTCCAGCCGACGGCCCGCGTCATCACAGAGGCCGATCACTCCGGTCGGGGATTCCCCGGCTCATCGCGGTGGCTGGTCGGTCCAGGTGGCGGTCACCCAAACGAAGTCTCTGCCCCACGACAGGCCCCCGTCGCCGCCGTAGAGGTAGTTCGTCCGGATCACCCGTGCGCTCTCGGGATCGACCACCATCCTGATCTCCGGCCCGCCGTCGGGGTTGGGGAAGCGCAGCTCCTGCCCGTCCTCGACCTCGCCGGCGTTCTCGACCCCGGGTGTCGCGGCGAGCGCCCGGAACGCCGCCGACCGGACCTCCGGCGGCGCGGGCAGCTCCGAGATGAGCGCGACCAGGGAGAACAGCGGATCGCCGCGCTGCTCGGAGGAGGTCATGGCACTGGCGAGCCCGGGCAGCGCGGCGATCCGGGACGTCAGCGCCGCCGGCTCCGTCGGCAGCTCTTCGAGGTCCTCGATGCTCACCTCGGCCCCCTTGAGCCTGAGGGGGTTCGGGTCGGGCACGACGACCCCGGCGGGCGCGTCCGGCCGGCCCCTGGACCAGCGCCGGCCGTCCCGCGTGGTCCAGCTCTCACGGGTGGGGATGTCCACGCTCCGGTATTCGCGGGTGACGTGCCAGTAGCGTCCGGCGCCCTCGGGCGTGCGCTCGGCGCTCGCCGCGGCCATGAGCAGCACCTCCTTGCCCGAGGCCGGCGTGCCGTCGGGCGCGATCGCGCCCGTCGCGAGCACGGTGACGGCCGCCGCGGCGGCGGCCAGGGCGAGCGCGGGCGCGAGCCATCCGGTCCGCCGGCGGTGGGTACGGCCGCGCGCCCTGTCCTGGAGGCGGCTCCTGCTGCGCGCCATCGCCCCGGCGGCCGGTTCCGGCTTGGCCAGCAGGGTGGCGAGCTCCTTCAGGTCATCCACGAGCTGTCTCCTTGTCGACGAGGGCCTGGATCTTCGCGCGCGCCCGGCTGAGCCTGGAGCCGACCGTGCCGGGGGCGATGCCGAGCGCCTGGGCCACCTCGTCGTAGCCGAGCTGGCCGAGGGCCACGAGCAGCAGGACGTCGCGCTCGCCCGGCGACAGCGCGGCGAGCGCCCTGGCCAGGTACGGCTGCATGCCCTGGGCCGTGACGGAGGCCACGACCCGGTTCTCATGGCCTTCCATGACGGGTTCGGGGCCCAGCCGAGCCAGCGCCCGGTAGTGGCGGATCTCCTTGCGCCGGTGCCTGGCGATCAGGTTGGTGGCCAGGCCGAACAGCCAGGGCCGCAATCCGCCGCGCTCCGGGTCGAACCGGTCGCGGTGGTCGAAGGCCAGCAGGAACGTCTCGGCCGTGATGTCCTCGGCGATCTGCGTGTCCAGCCGGCCGGCCACGTACAGGTAGATGTCGCGGAAATGGCGATCGTGCACGAGGGTGAACAGCTCGGGGTCCCGCCGGTACCGGGCGGCCAGCTCGGCGTCGGTCAGCTGTTCGCCCGTTTCGGCGATCACGTTGTCGTCTCCGTCATCAGGCTGCCTTCACGAAGTGGTGGACGGTCACCCATGCTTCGCCGATGGCCCGGATCGCCTTCCCGGCAGGCCGCCGCCGGTCAGGAGGCCGCCGCGCGCAGCGCGGGCAGGACGTCCTCGGCCAGGCGTTCGGCCTGGGCGCGCGGGCCGGGGCCGAGGGGCGTGAAGTTCATCGACGTGAACCCCAGCTCCACGAACGCCGCCAGACGGTCGGTCACCTCCGCCGCCGAGCCGGCGACCACGCCGTCGACCTCGGCGGGGGCGCCGATGCGGAAGGTGACGTTGTAGACGCACTCGACGGCGCGACCGGCCGACAGGATCCGGTCGCGCATGGCCGCCGCCCGCTCCGGCGGCGCGAACCCCAGGGACGGGATCCAGCCGTCCGCCAGCCGGCCGGTGGCGTCGAGGGCGCGCGGCCCGTACGTGCCCAGCCAGATCGGGATGGGGCTGAGGGGCTTGGGCTCGATGGTGGCCCGATCGGTGCGGTAGCGGGAGCCCTCGTAGGTGAAGTCCGACTCGGACCACAGGCCGCGGATGATGTGGACGGCCTCCACCATGCCGTCCACCTTCTCGCGGGGCGTCGGCACCCCGAGCCCGAACGCGCGGAACTCCTCGTCGGAGTAGCCGCCGCCGAGGCCGAGGATCAGCCGGCCGCCGGAGAGCCGGTGCAGCGTCTCGGCCATCTTGGCGACCATCGCGGGCGGCCGGTACGGCACCCCCAGCACCCGCGTCGCCACCCTGATCCGCGAGGTGGCGGCGGCCACCCAGGTCAG